>JBAYVT010000001.1 GCA_041674405.1 Patescibacteria group bacterium
TAATTTAATTATATCGCACTAATCCTTTGAGTTTCCTTAAAGTTATACACAAATTTCAATGATTAAGCAGGCTAAATAAAAATTGTGTTAAAAAAAAGGTGCCCATTCGGGTCACCATAATCCGTAATCAATATAATCTTAATCACGAATATTGTCAATAGAAATGATGTAACTTGACCTAATTTATGGTTTTGACTAGGAAAAATAAAAGACTTCCGAACCTGCGAACTTTTTAAAACCTGCTTTTGTGTAAAATTCAGGTAAATTTGCATCTGCGGGATCGGTATTTATCCAAATGCGACAAACCTTTAAGTTTGAATAGTAAGCACAAGCCTTTTTTAAAAGACTGGTGCCAATCCCCTGTCCTCTAAATTTCTTACCGACAAAAAGATCTACAAGATAAACAAATCTTGTTTTGTCTGAGATAGTGCGTATTGCCCCAACGATATTTTTTCCGGCTTTATAGATAAAAATACAATCGGAATTTGATAAAAAATTTTTTACAAATTTTGGATCTCCGTAGTTTTTTGCCACATAAAATTGAATAATCTGTTCAAAATTATCTGAGATATTTAGTTTTCCCTCAGTAATATCGAAGATAGTCATATGTTATTTCAAAAGTGTATCAATTTGCGAAGGAATAGTACTTGGGTCTTCAACATATTGGCCATTCAAAAATACGCTTGGTGTTCCACCAAGATTTAATGCCTGGGCATCGGAATTATCTTTGTCAATAATATTCTGGACTTCTGAGCTGTTTAGATCTGAATCGAATTTTGTAATATCAAGCCCGATTGATTTGGCCATAGCATCCATTGTTGTCTGGTCACCGGTTTGATAGCTTTCAAAAATTGCATCGTCTGCTTGATCGAATTTGTCCTGCTTATTTGCAGCCTCAGCAGCTTTTGCCATGATCACGGCCTGTTGGTGAATGATAAAAGTGCGGTGATACATTACTACATCATTCGGATGGGCAGCGACAATAGATTTCAGTGTTTCGTGTAGGCTTTTGCAATAAGGGCAGAGATAATCAGAAAAAACTACAATTTTCACCTTTGCGTCAACCGATCCTATGTGGGCGGCATCATCACGATAAATTAAAGATTCATCATTTTTTATGTCACTGCTTTGGGGGCTTTCGTCTGTACTTTCGGGACCTTTGCTCTTGTTTGGAAGTGCAAGAATCACTCCACCGGCGATCAAAATTATAATTATTATAAGAATTATCCAATTACCAGCATTTTTCATCTTGCTCCTAAAAATTACTTTTGTAACCAAAAGTTTAACAAAAAATAGAATATACTTCAAACATATCTTTACTCTGTTTATTTCTCCTTAAAAAAAATTTCTTGTTTGTTTATATCAAAATATCAAAACGACCCAACTAAAATTCGCGCTGGATCATTTTGAAGAGCTCAAAATATTAGAAAAGAGCTACATCTCTTTATTCGAACCCGCACCCCAAAATCCTAGAATTGCAATAATGAGGCCGGTAATTACCAAAACCCATTTGTTTGCTGCGCTGGACATGTTGAGATATGGTTCGATAATCACCCATATGCCCAGAATACCAATTACCCAAGCTTGCCACATATTAGCTCCTTTCCTAAATTATTCGACCTTTTCTCGATCTTATAACAAAGCTAGAGCTAATTCTTCAGTAGATTCTACAATGCACCAACGCTGGGTTATTGATACTTGCTTACGGGCGCAGCGTTCCGGCGAAGACTTGCCAAGCAAGCAAAGATTTGGCGACTAAACTCAGTATTATGTATGCCCTTTCGCCATAAAGATAATCCGCCCACTTGCCAACTTTTTTGTATTGTAGAATTTGGTTTATCGCAAAGCTGTTGAAGAAAACAAAGATTGAAAAATAAATCCAGTAGACAAAATCTGGTGCTTTGTTCTCTCCACCGCCGGCACCGAATAAATATATCGCGATAGCCGCCCAAGGAATGATTCCGGCGATACAGCCAAAAACAAACGAAGTCCAATTTGTCTTTTCTGTTGACTGGTTATGAAGCTCCATCATCCAACCAAAAAGAATCATACTTGCATTGACACCGACAAAGGCAATTAAAGTTGCAATATCATAAATACCAACCAACATGGCGATAACGACGATCATCAAAGATGAAGAAATCGAGTATTCAATCCAACGGAAAAAGTTGATGTGCTTCGCTAAATTCTTATTGTAAATTGCATTCAAGCCCGGCAGAGTGATTAAAAGGTGAAAAAACGCCGAGAGAAACAAAAATGATGCAACCAAGGGGCCAATTTTCAGATCAGCCAAAGTTTCCGGCGTTGGCACTAACTTTTTGACTGCGACATCAAATTTCAAAAATGATGCCGTAACCGGCAACGAGAACGTGCTCGAAACAATAAGCATCACAATGCCTTGTCCAAGATGCAGAAGAAACATAACAAGGTTGAATTTGCGCAGACCCTTAAGTTTTGCTTCCATACAACCTCCCCATTATTTTATCTTTCAATTTCCTGGCGCTTAAATATGAAAATCGAAATTATCATAAAAAGTATGATGATTGCGATTGTGGTGATCAACGACGGCAAATAATCATGTGGGGAAAGGCCGGTAAAAATGTCTTTGTAATTTGTCATTATATTACCTGGCAAAATTTTTTTGATTTCCTTGATAAGAGAAAGAATTATTGTGATTACTATCTGAATGCCGAACGAAATAAATGCGGCAACAATTTGATTGCTTGTAAATGCGCTGCATAGAATTGTGGTTGCTGTGATGAAAAGGAGATAAACAAAAAATATTGATGCAAGCAATGAGAAAAGAGCGAATGAAAATGATCCAAAAATGACAATGGTGTAGGCGTAAAAAATAAGTGACGAAGCGATATAGATCACCGCAAGCACTGAATAAGCGGCAAAAAATTTAGAAAGAACAAACTTTGCCCTCGAGACCGGTTTGGTGAGAACAACTTCAAGAGTTTTTTTATTCTTTTCCTCGGCGATGATACCAGCAAAGACAAACACCAAAACTAATAATGCGATTTGGCTTATATTTTTGACAAACTGATCGATGGAATCTCTCCATGTTGGCTCGGGCAATTGAATTGAAAGACCCGGAGTTTGTGGAATATTTTTTAAGAGCTCGGGCGTAATTTTAGCTAGTGCTGGTGAGGCAAAAGCAATGAAGAGAAACAAAATTACTAAAATTAGTAACTTCTTGGTTCTTATTATTTCTAAAATTTCTTTTCCAAATAGTGCATTCATTATTTCCCCTTTCTGACCAAATCAAGGAATAAATCTTCGATTTCTGGAAGTTTGATGCCATAAGAATAAATACCGACCGACTCATCGGCAAAAAATTTAATCGGTAGATTTTTCCTTACATCATCTTCACTTCTTAGCCAAATTTTAGCAGACGTAGCATCAACTTCGACCCTGAGTGCCCACGGTACCTTTTTTAGCTTGGGAACGAGTTTAGCCGGATTTTCGGAAAATTCGACGTACAATATCAGCTTGGTGTATTTTTCTTTAAGTTCCGGTAAGGACGAGGCAGCAGCGATCTTGCCCTCATTTATAATTACGACATCGTCGCAGATTTTATCGACATCAGAGAGAATATGGGTGGATAGAAAAATCGTCTTATTGGCTGAAAGTGTTTGAATAACGTTCAAGACTTCTTTGCGTCCGATCGGGTCCAAGGCAGAAACCGGTTCGTCGAGGATCAAAATTTTCGGGTCATTAATAAGCGCTTGGGCAATGCCGAGGCGCTGTTTCATGCCGCCCGAGTATGCGCCAATACGTTTATTTTGGGCATTTTCAAGGTTGACGAGTTTTAAAACCTCGGTGATCTTGGTTTTCTGCTGCTTTTTAGAAATGTTGAATGTGTCAGCAATAAATGAAAGATATTCTTTTCCCTTCATCCAATTGTAAAATGCCGGAAGTTCTGGCAAGTAGCCGAAAAGATTATTTAGCCCAGAATTACCGAATTCAATTTTATTGTCATTTAGTGATATTTCGCCGGAGGTTGGCTTTGAAAGTCCGACGATCATCCGAAGCGTTGTCGTCTTTCCTGCCCCGTTCGGCCCGAGAAAACCGACAACACGGTTATTCTCAACATTAAATGAAATATTATCGACAGCGGTGAAATTGCCAAATTTTTTTGTAAGATTTTTGACAGATATTACGCTCATTCTTCATCCGTTCTTCCGATCAATAGATATAGAATCGGGCCGATAATATTGATCAAGATAATTATCAAAAGCCAAGCGACGGGTGATAAGTTTTTTGTTTTCCATTTGCGAGCCAAGTCAACTACGGCGTAGACCATAAGCCCAAGCTCGATAATGGCTATTGGCAGCGCCAAAAGCAAAATTTGTGAAACATTTGTAGTATCCATTTGACTCCTTGATTACAATGAAATCATATCAGAGCAATTATGACTTAGTAAAGCCTGTAAATTGACCTAAAGCCAAAATGCAAAAGTCAAGATAATAAGTTAAAATCAATAAAGTTTTTCCTTCATTTTCCTTGGCACGGGACAGAAGGAGATGAGTAATTAGTTTCTTTGGAATTTTTTGGTTAAATTTTATCTGAATAGTTTTCTTGCCGGTGGCATAGCCCATAGTTTCTAATTCTTGGCGGGATTTATCATCGAGAACGAATGCTAAACCGAAAGCTATGTGATTTTTGAAAGTGGAGAAACCAGCTAAGAGACCATGATACTTATAAAACGGCACTCCCCAGCTGATGGATTCTGAGGCATTGGGCACTGCGGATTTAATAACAGATCTAATTTCTCTCGAGATTGGCTGTGCTTCATCTGGAGTATTCTTGATGTATTCATCCACATTTTTTGCTTCATAATTTCTCATGTACCAATCCGATATTTGATTAATTATTAGCTCGAGAATATAATTATATTGTTTTTATATCAATGTAGATTTTCCTAAGGGAGGGAAAAATGAGAAAGTTCTCAATTGCTATTGTGGCGGCGCTCATGCTGTCGTTATTTGGCTTTTCAGGTCCGGAGAAGGCAAAGGCCGACACAGTGATTGCACCGCCGTGTAATTTTTCCTCACAGACGCTTCTTGGAAGCAATTATCTGGCTCAGACTTTTGTGCCTGGTGTGGATAATATTGATAATGTTGGAATTTTGGTCGGAAATTTCAGTGCTAGTTCGGTAAAATTTAATCTGATGCTGACTGGACCGAACGGACAAGTTCTTGCAACACGACCGACTTCGCTTTCCGGTAATTTCGCTTGGCCATATCGTTATATTGATCCTCAATTTTCGATTCCATCTACAAGGACTGGAACATATGTGATCTGGGTCTACCCATATACCGGATATGAAAATAATGAATTATATGTAAAAGGTTCTGCATTTAGTGATGAGAGCTGTTATCCGAACGGCGGAGCATATCAAAATATTTTTACCAATTTACACCGTGATTTTAGCTTCGTAGTTTTTGGGCACAATAATGATGCTTCAGCTCCCGAAGTAGTTGAAGCACCAGCAGACCAACAACCGCCTGTCGATAATCAGTCTCTGCCAGCTGCTGACCAGCCGTCTGGAACATCTTCTGATACAGCAACGACAAACGCAACAGAAAAGTCGAGCAATTCACCAAAAGATTTGACTGCCAAATGGGACGAAAACGCAAACGCGGTAAACTTGTCATGGAGTGTGTCGTCACTTTCCGGGCTTAGCGGATATGAAATTTATAAAACCAATTCGACCGAGAACACATTCTCCAAGCTTGGGACGACAACCAAAGACGTTCTTTCTTACCAGGACAAAGATGTCAAATACGGAGAGTCGTATTTGTATTATGTTGTTGGGGTGGCGGGAACAGCTGTTTCTGATAGTTCCAACACAGTCTCGTTCCTTGTTGATGATCAAGGCATAAAGCCATCGACTCCGCTTCCCGGTGAACAAAATGAGAGTTTTTGGCAAAAGGTTGGAAATAATATCGTAAATAATCAAGTATATTTGCTTGGGGCATCAGCATTGCTCTTAACTCTTCTCCTTATTCTTGAGGTTATTGAACGAATCCGAAAACGATCTCAAAAGAATCGTCTCTAGAAAATTAAGGTTGCTAAATTCAAAGATCCGCCTAGCTAGGCGGATCTTTGAATTTGTTGCCCGTTATATTTTGTATGTAGATTGACACACGATCAATATTGTGTTATTATTCGCCAGTGTCGGACTACTACTTCGCAGCCATGGAGGATTATCTTGAAACCCGAAGAAGTGAAAGCATTGGCAAGTTGTTTTGTCAATCGGTGTGAGCAAGCGTTCGTCGACAATCCGCAGGGCCCGCAACTGCGCGTGTTCGAAAGAGGTGGACGATGGTATGCGGGTGTGATCCTGCGTATTTGCCGAGATATCGACACCTCAGTTGTGCTTGTAGTGCTAAGTGAGCATTTGCAGCTTGAGGTAGTCGAGGAAATCAAGCGAATGCGCCCCGGGGTCGATGTCGTGACGATCGCAAGATCTGTGAGAGTCAGAGTGTCATCCTTTGTTGCGCGACTGGAATCCGGCGTATTGCTTTGCTTGACCGGAAGGCAAGCCGGTTTCCTCCAGTCGCTTCTCGTCACACTACCCGTGAGCGCAATTCCCCTCGCACTCAGCCGCACAACCGAATCCGCAGCCGGCAACTAGCCGGTACTGAAGTACTGGGAGAGCACGGCTTCGCCGTGCTCCTTTCAGTTATTAGATCGTTTTTAAGAGTTACATATGCAAAAGTGTAAAAACCTTGTAAATCAGAAGCGCGGGCCAAACGATTGCTTTCAGAAAGCCTAAGACCCCCCACCAAAACGTATCTGCTTGCTGAATAAAATACACTGCAGCGCCGATGAATGCCAGTCCGTAAGCACCACCAAATATTCCATTGGCGCTTCCCTTGCCTTTACTAACCTTCAATTCACATTTTTCTTTTGCCATAATTCTCCCTTATTAATTATATTTAGAATATACATCACAAGTATTGGTGACGAAAATATTTTATTCTCCAATATCATCTTTCAATTTCCTTATAGACATTGCTCGGATATCTTTGAGAGCAATCACTCGCCCATCTCCAAGGAGAACCTTACCGCTTTTATGGTCAGCAAATTTGCCTGTGGTAACCTCACCGGTCCGATACTTTATCCAGATAGTAGTACCTTTAGGGTAACTTGTATGCATATTTAGGGCTTTTTTGGAGTTATTGTTGCCAAACAATCTTTTTGGTCAAATGTTCCTATTCCAATCTGGCGTACAGACATGCCTTGATCGTCATTTACATCATGGATTAGGCCCTCATTGGTTGCAATTGTGCGCAAGCTAGAAACAAGAATGATTGCATTTTCACGTTGCTCTGGTGGTATTTCAGCAGTAAGACCATTTTTGGCTTCGTAATAATCACTCATCCAGTAATACTCTGGTTTCGGCGATTCAGAGGGTTGTGTAACCCGAAAAAACAACACGAGATCAGGATTTATTTTTTCATCACCAAGCGCTTCGAGGTTAACTTGATATCCAGTCTCACTTTGCCTTACTTGTCCATCGTTATGAGGTGTTTCGGGTATAGTGACCTCTTTACCCAAGAAACCGCTTACATCTCCACCCCATCTTTTTTTACGCGCTTTATAAGCAAAATCTGAAAAAGCCATTGAATGAGCAATCAGTTCTGCCATTCTATTATCGGAAGATCTGATATTCTCGGGCAATGATTCGTAAAGGTCCGGATCTTCAAAATACTCCGCCACCATGGGGTTTATTATTATTCCTTGAGCTTTCAAAAAATCACAAATCTTTAATACCTGTTCTTCTGCTTTTTTCTCACGATCAATAGGAGGCAATTCTGCGCTATTGAAAGGAGATTGTTCAACACTACCGTAGTCATTTGCTTTTCTCATACTATCCTTTTATTTGGCTATTAAGACCATGCCGGTAATAATTAAACATATTGCTAAAAATTCCGTTCGCCAGGAATAAAAAAGTAATTCAGTTCACATTTATATTCTCATAATATGAAAAATAATTGAACTGGAATGCCTGAATTTAGTTCTTTTTTGCCCGGTAGCGTTCTGCAGCGGTGAGGAGTTTTTTGCGCATACGCAGGGATTGTGGGGTTACCTCAAGTAGTTCATCGTCTTCAAGAAAATCGATGCACTGCTCGAGAGACATTTTTGTATGAGGAGTTAAGATGGTTGCAATATCCGAATTCGAAGCGCGTACATTGGATAATTTCTTTTCCTTGGTAACGTTGATATCGAGGTCGTCTTCGCGGGAATTTAGCCCCACGATCATCCCAGCGTAAACATCTGTTTGAGGTGGGATAAAGGTGATTCCTCTCTGCTGGGCGATGTTTAAGCCATAAGTTACGGCTTTGCCAGATTCAAAGGCGATCATTACGCCGTTTCGAAGTTTTGGAATTGCTGCCCCAACTTTTTCATAGCGCAAAAAGATTGAGTTGATCACTGCTGTTCCTTTAGAAAGTGTCACCAAAGTATTGCGAAGGCCGAGTGTGCCGCGGGTTGATATCTCAAAAACCAGCCTTGTTGTGGAGTCTGAGTTTTGTGATTGGTGAATTAATATTCCTCGACGTCTGCTGATTTCGCCAATTACCGAACTTGCAAATTTATCATCGACGTCGATGGTGAGTTCTTCGATTGGCTCGCAGGTTATTCCGTCAATTTCTCTGGTGATAACTTGGGGTTTGCCGACTTGAAGCTCGAATCCTTCACGGCGAAGGTTTTCGATAAACACCGATAGGTGGAGTTCACCTCTGCCGGAAATAATATAATTCCCGTCTGCAGCGACATGGAATCGCATCGCAATATTTGTCTCGAGCTCTTTCATTATTCGCTCGAGTAATTGCCGCAAGGTTACAAACTTGCCTTCGCGTCCGGCGAAAGGTGAAGTATTGGCGTACATCGAAATTGAAAGCGTAGGCTCCTCGATTGCCATTGAAGGAACGATGTCGATCTCTCCGGGGTCGCAGATTGTGTCGCCGATTGAAACTTTCGAAAGGCCGGCAATTGAAACAATATCGCCAGATAAGGCTTCCTTGACCTCAATTTTTCTTAGTCCTGCATTTTGAAATATTTTTTCCGCTTTTCCGCTCTGGACAGCTCCCTCTTCGTTCGCTAAAACAACATTTTGGCTGGTGGAAATTTTCCCCCGGATTATTTTACCGATTGCGTATTTGCCCAAGAAATTATCGTAGCTGAGGGCAGAGACCAACATTTGAAACGGCTTGTCGTCGTCTTTTTGCGGCTCTGGTATATACTTAACTATTCCATCCATCACTGGGGTAAGATCTGCGGGAGAGGTAAAGTCTGCCGGCATTTTTTCCCAAGATTTTCCTTCCCGCCCGATTGCATAATAGATCGGAAAATCGAGCTCGCTATCATCTTTTGCAAGTTCTAGAAATAGGTCATAAGTTTTATTCAAGGTATTTTCGATATCAGCGTTATTTTTATCGATCTTATTTACGACAACGATAATTTTAAGGCCAATTTCGAGCGCCTTTTTAAGGACAAACTTGGTCTGGGGCATTGGCCCCTCTTTGGCGTCAATCACCAAGATAGCGCCGTCTGCCATATTCAGCGTTCGCTCGACCTCTCCGGCGAAATCCGCGTGTCCCGGAGTGTCAATAATATTTATTTTCACTCCCTTGTATTCGATAGAAGTATTTTTGGCAAGAATCGTAATTCCCCGCTCGCGCTCCTGATCGTTCGAATCTAAAATCAGAGTTTCCGACATTAAGGCCTCATTCTCACGGAATGTTTTTGACTGCTTCAAAAATCCATCAACAAGGGTGGTTTTGCCATGGTCAACGTGAGCGATTATTGCGACATTTTTTATCATATCAATCCTCTTGCCCTGAGCGAGGTCGAAGGGCAACATTTCTTAATTTCATATTATCTAGTTTGCTTCGACAAAAGTGAGCGCAAATCCCTTATTATTCCCTCTTCCAGTGCGGCCGATCCGGTGAATATAGTCATTATAGGTCTGGGGAATTGTGTAATTGATAACATGCGAGACATTACTGATGTCAAGTCCGCGCGCGGCGACATCTGTGGCAACAAGAATTTGAATTTGGTCATCGCGAAATTTTGATAGCGCCTTCTGGCGTTGGTTTTGGCGCTTGTCTCCGTGGATAGAATCGGCTCGAAATCCACTCTCTGCGAGATTTTTAGTGAGTTTTTCCACATCGCGCTTGGTCTCTGAGAAAATAAGGACCTTTTTGGAGCCTTCTTTTGATAAAATATCTGTCAATCGATTGAACTTATTATCAGCGTGCACTTTTACAATATCTTGGTCGACATTTGCCGCTGTCTCACCAGTGATGGTTTTTACAATGACAGGGTTAATTAAAAATTCACGGACAAGAGTCTCGATTTTTATCGGTAGCGTTGCAGAGAAAAACAGCGATTGACGTTTGTCTGGAAGCTCGGCCAGAATTCGTTTAATTTCATCGACAAAGCCCATATCGAGCATCCGATCGATTTCATCGAGAACAATATTTTGAAAAAATGAAAAATTAATATTGGCCCGGTCTTTTAGATCCTTGAGACGTCCGGGAGTACCAATGACGAAATTGGGATGGCTGCGGAGATCTGATATCTGGCGGTAGATAGGTACGCCGCCGACGCAAATTGCCGAATATATTCCCATGCCTTTGGCAAATTTGCGAAATTCGACATTTATCTGCTGGGCAAGTTCGCGAGTTGGCGCAATGATAAGAACTTTTTGATTCTTGTCGCGAAAGCATTTATCGATTAAAGGTAGCAAAAATGCCGCTGTCTTCCCAGTCCCCGTATTGGCAAGTCCTAGAATATCGCGACCGGACATAACATGCCCGATCGATTGGTCTTGAATTGGAGTTGGAGTTTCGTAACCGATTTCCTTCAAGTTCATATTAATTTTTTGTGAGAAAGAAAAATCAGCAAAATTGTGAATAATTTTTACGTGATTCGTGGCGGTGTTTGGAACTGCCTTTTTTACAAAGCGCTGAATATCAATCACTTCACCCCTGTTGTGTCGACGAGAATTTTGTGAGTTTGAGTAGCGCGGACGTGAACTGAATTTTCCGTGAGCAGGCTTACTAAAATTTGGTTTTCCGAACCGGGAAAATCCACGATCAAAAGAACGTTTTTGGTGAGATCTAAAATTTTGCATACAATTTCCTACGCGAGATTTCGCGTTAATATTAAAACTTCGAATAGCTCTTTAAGAACGTCGAAGTTTTAATTCGGAAATCTAAAGAACGATTTCGAGACTTCGAAAGTATATCATTAATTAGTATTTAAGTCAAGGATTGTATCTCGATGAATTAAGAGGTTGTAAGCTTGATGATTGCTCAAGTTGTACCAGTATGAATTGAAAATAATCAATTTCTAAAGGTTAAAACCAATGCGGGCCAATTAAAACACAAATAAAAAGACCAGAGGAATTAAATAAATTAATTGCTCTGGTCTTGCTCCGACAAACGTCGTCGGAGCACCAGTACCACCTCCAGTTCACCAAGACTTGACGCTACAGCGCCGGCGGCTGCGGCATGCCGCAGCCAATCATTACGATACCCACGCTGCCTGCGGGTGCAGCCTCCATGATGCGCTCGACGGTGCACTGCGGGCAGGTGCATGTGGACTTGTCCCTCGTCCAGACCTTCCAACCTGCCGCGACTCCGTAGTGCCGCTCGCCGAAAAGGCCGAAGACAGCCTTCATCTCGTAGTCGTAGATGTCCGTGATGAGCTTCACCCGCGCTGCATGCTCGAGGCACTGGCGCAGGAAGTCCTTGTTGTCGTCTGTGTCCTGTTCCTCGATCTCATCGAGTTTCTTCAAGATGCCCTCGGCCTCCGGCCGGAAGCTCTCGATGAGGCTGTACAGGCGCTTCAGCTCCTCGGGCAGGTCCCCGATCACATTGGCGTTCTCCGGGATCGGACCCTCGGGCTCGATTAGCTCAACTACTCCCATGCCAGCCAGTACGTCCTGAATCTTTAACATCGACATCACCTTTATTTTCACTGCCGATCGTTATCAGTCAGTGCCCCCTTGCCACCTTTCGGGAGCAAATAATCGGAAATAATTCCAAACATTTGCTCCCGAAAGATTGAATAATATTAACATATTAATTCTGATCTGTCAACGATCGTGAATTGTAGTGTTTCTTGCCTTCGGTTGGCATAATCACACAATATACTTAAATTACAACCCTCTTAATCAAAGAACGAACCGGCACGCCGATTCGCTCAATGATCATCCCCTCTTTTCCAGTTCTAGTGGCTCCTGCCCCCTCGGCCTCGGTCCTTTGCGCCGCGCGTATCCTTGCCCTGAAGAGCAAGGCGCTTCTGCTTGTCGGCGCGCCTCTTCTTTTGCTCGTCGGTCGGCGATTTCTTCTTGCCCAAGATTCGCTCCTGGGTCGGCGATTTCCTCGCTTTCTCCTTGGCAAGAAGCGCGCGAACTTCGCGCTTAACCCAGCCATCAAGGCGGTCCAGGTGGACATCCCGTTCCTCCACGCAGACGACCTGGAAGAGAAGCGGATCGGTCTTCTGGATGGAAACGCATACCTGCGTGTAGCATCCGTTCCGGTGGTAGATGACGCGGCCGGCGGTGATGAAGCACACCGACTGCGGCTCCTTGTCCGGGTTGGTTGCGGTTGTGCTCGAGGCAATTCCCTCCTTCTGGTCGTCCAGGTGGATGCGGTCCGTATTTGTGGGTACGCTCACATCCATCAGGTTGACGAAGAGTCTCGCCTTGGGGATCCGCGCCATAGCTTGAGGAATCCGATACATCCCGTTGCCCTGGTCGGCAAGCTTGACGAAGAGCCGCTGCCCGACTACCAAGCAGGCAAGCCTGTGATTGTGGATAATGGCGGCATTGCCATTGTTCCGTGAAACCGCGAAATACAGCATTTTTTCCTCCTGAGTATTGGTGTGATTGCGGCGATATTGTTTTAACATAAATTGTTTAGTTTGTAAACCTTTAAAAAGGATGTAAACACAAAAACACCGCCGGTGTTCAGGGCGGTGTTTTAATATAGAATCAGGCTAACTATTTCGATGTATAGGAAATTCCCTTCGACTTCGCTCAGGGCGAGACTATTTGGAAGTATAGCTGATTCCGGATTTCGCGGCGATTACGGCTTGTGCAGCGGCAAGTCTGGCGATTGGGACGCGATATGGTGAGCAGGAAACATAATTCATCTTTACTTTGTGGCAGAAGTGAATTGTGGTAGGATCTCCGCCGTGCTCTCCACAGATGCCGACTTTCAGATTCTTCTTTGATGATCGGCCTTTCTCGATCCCAATCTCAACCATTTTGCCGACACCGTCTTGGTCGAGAGTTTGGAATGGATCAGCGTCAAAGATGCCAATTTCCTTGTAAACTTTGATGAATTTGCCGGCGTCGTCGCGGGAGAAGCCCATTGTCATTTGGGTTAAGTCGTTGGTTCCGAAGGAGAAGAATTCAGCTTTCTCAGCGATCTCGTCTGCAGTTACAGCGGCTCGTGGAACTTCGATCATTGTGCCAACCTTATAGTCGATCTTGGTTTTGTATTCGGACATGACTCGGGTAGCAGTTTCATCAACAACTTTCTTCTGGTTCTCAAACTCCTTGACATTGCCTACAAGCGGGATCATGATTTCCGGAACGATCTTAAATCCATCTTTCGCAAGTTCGCAAGCGGCAGAGATGATAGCTTCAGCCTGCATCTCGGTGATTTCCGGATATGTAATTCCGAGGCGGCAACCGCGGTGGCCAAGCATCGGATTGAATTCGTGCAAATCTTCAGAAACCTGTTTGATCTTGGATTCAGAAATACCGATTTTTTTCGAAAGAGCTTTGACATCCTCGTTTGTCTTTGGCAAAAACTCATGCAAAGGCGGGTCCAAAAGACGGATGGTTACCGGAAAACCCTTCATTTCGCGGAAGAGGCCAAGGAAATCTTCTTTCTGGAAAGGTAAGAGCTTTTTCAAGGCTTTTCTTCTTTCGTCTTCGGTATCGGCAAGAATCATCTGTTGCATGAATGGAAGGCGCTTCTCGTCGAAAAACATGTGTTCGGTGCGGCAGAGGCCGATGCCTTCGGCGCCAAATTCTCGAGCGGTCTTGGCATCAGTCGGCGTGTCTGCATTGGTGCGAACTCCGAGGACGCGGGTTTTGTCAGCCCAGCCCATGAGAGTCTTGAATTCGGCTTTGATCTCCGGCTCGATTGTTTTGACCTCGCCAAGGATGACTTGGCCGGTAGAGCCGTTTAGGGCGATCCATTCCCCTGCTTTGACTGTATATGAACCAACAGTAAATTTCTTCGCTTTTTCATCAATCTTTATATCACCGCAGCCGGCAACGCATGTTTTGCCCATTCCGCGGGCAACAACTGCGGCGTGGCTGGTCATACCGCCGCGGCAGGTCAAGATTCCCTGTGCTGCGTACATGCCGTGGATATCATCCGGTGAGGTCTCAGCGCGGACCAGGACGACCTTTTCGTTGTCGCCAAGTTCGGCAGCGGTATCTGCGTCGAAAACGACCTTACCGACAGCGGCACCGGGAGAGGCCGGAAGTCCCATTGCGATAACCTCAAGCGTAGCTTTCGGATCGATGACAGGGTGCAAAAGCTGGTCGATAGTTTCCGGTTCTAGCCGCATTACAGCTTCGTCTTCTCCGATCATTTTCTCTTTGACCAAATCAACAGCGATCTTGACAGCAGCTTGGGCAGTTCTTTTGCCGGTTCTGGTCTGTAACATGTAGAGCTTGTTTCTTTCGATGGTAAACTCAAAATCCTGAACATCTTTATAATGTTTTTCAAGTTTGTCTGTGATTGCCTTGAGCTCTGTAAATGCTTTTGGCATCTCCTTCTTGAGATCGGCTATCGGGTGCGGCGTGCGTACGCCGGCTACAACATCTTCGCCCTGTGCATTGGTAAGGAATTCACCGTAGAACTCCTTATCACCAGTGGAAGGATTTCTAGTGAATCCGACGCCGGTGGCGCAGTCATCACCCATGTTGCCGAAGACCATTGCCTGGACATTTACGGCTGTTCCCAAATTGTGAGGAATGTTATTCAAGTTTCTGTAAGTATTGGCTCGGTCATTGCCCCAGCTCTCGAATACCGCTTTGTAGGCCATTTCAAGTTGTTTAGCCGGATCCTCTGGAAATTCTTTGCCGGTCTCTTTCTTGACCAATTTTTTATATCCGTCGATCACATCTAGAAGATCGTCGGCGGTGAGGTCGGTATCAAGTTTAGCACCGGCTTTGTCTTTGACAAGATCTAGAACATGTTCAAATTTGTCTTTGTCGATAGCAAGTACGACATTTCCGAACATCTGGATAAATCTTCGGTAGGCGTCGTGAGCAAATCGGGAATTCCCGGTAAGCTCGGCCATGCCTTTGACAGTTTCATCGTTCAAGCCAAGGTTTAGGATCGTATCCATCATACCCGGCATCGAGAACTTGGCGCCGGAACGGACGGAGAGAAGGAGCGGATTTTTGGCGTCGCCGAATTTTTTTCCGGTTGACTTTTCAACTTTTGCAAGCATTGGTGCAAGCTCGGAGTCAAAGTCCTTCGGCAGTTTCTTGCCGTTGTTGTAATAGTAATTGCACATTTCGGTCGTGATAGTAAAACCTGATGGGACCGGAACGCCTAAATTCGACATTTCGGCAAGGTTTGCGCCTTTACCGCCCAAGAGAGCTTTCATTTCCGCTTTGCCTTCGGCTTTTCCGTCACCGAAATAATAGATGTACTTCGTACTCATAGTAGATTCCTATTTAATAATGACGAAATTATATTAGCAAAAAATTATTTTAAGATCAAATATCCTTTATTTATAACATTCCCAAATATTTGAGATATCTGATCAAATGATAGACAAATCCGGTAAAATATGTTAAAAAAGATTGCGCACATCATCCAGCACCCAACAGGAGAAAACCATGATCCCGATGTACCTGAAGGATATTCCGATCGGTCCACATGTGGGTAAGGTGGTTGAAGAGTTCGATTCCGACACAGAGACACGCTACAGCATCCTGTCGGGCGTGTTCAACAACCAGGGATATATCCTCTCCCGCGAGGATGTAGAGGAAGAGTTCGGCAAGAACTCGTGCCTCCTTGACTTCATTTCACACGTTCATCTGCGCGAGCAGATGGCTGGATTAACCTTGTGGCTCAAGACTTTCGTCGCAGAAGTGAGAGGCGAAGGCGCTGCTCGTGTCATGTTTCCCGAATTTGAAGAGCACAACGCACGAATACACTTGTTGCGAAGCGAGTGGATTCGCCACGAGGCCATTCGGGAGGCTACCAACGACGCGCTGAAAGCCCTGGCGGAATGCATGCGATGGTTCAACATTCAGATGGTGGCGGGATGGATCCAGCGCACCCTGACGGATGTGCTGGAACAGATGGAAATCTGCATGGATTTCGATGCATTCGAAGTGCCGCGGCAGTGTTCGTTGCTCGACGATCTGGCGTATCGTATGGGCAGAAGCGAGATGCGGTCGTCATGCGCCCGCGCCTACAACAGCCTGGCTGTCGCCTGTGAGTCGAGCCCGATCTTCAAAGACGTGGTGCTTCTTCCTCCCGAAAAGATTGTTCGTCTCGGACAGTGGCGCATGGGGCTGATCCAAGATCCGGGTCTTGTCCCAGAAGAGAAGCCCGAGGAGGACGAGGACGATTACGCCCTGAACGAATCCGGCATATTCGTGCCGAAGAAGAAGTGATAGGAGGTGGAGAGCCGTGAGCGGACCTGTGTGGCCCGCTCTTGGCGTTTTAAAACTAATTAATTATAACCCCGCCGATGAAGTTCTGTGAGAATACGACTTCATCCTTATATTCAATATATTCGTTGTCTGCAAAGTCTTCGATATTTCCAGTAAGTGCGCTAAAGTATTCAAAATTGCCATCATGAAAATGCTGGGGCCCACGGAAAGGTGATTCCGGATCCATCGCAAGAAGAGCCGTTTTTAAAAATTCGATCGTCTTTTTCGTGAGTTCTTTGTCGCCGTGGTGATCAAAAGCCATGCCACCGGCGTATGCCATTGCCCAAACAGGCTTGCCTTCGAAATAAACGATCTCCTGCCCAGGGGCGAAATAGTGTCCTGTATATGAATCGTGAAACAGCCAATCCCCTTCTTTGTATTCAATCTCGTCAAAACCTTGGCGCTGCGGTGAGACTTCATTGCCATCACCAGCGTAGCCGTTTTTATTGGCTTCGTATAAAAATTTTTTTAATTCATCTAAATTAATCATGGCTGTTATTTGATCATTTATGTCGTCAAAAACTGAACGATCGTCGAAATTTCGACGATCAATTTATTTTTTATTTTTTTCCCAAATAGATCTAAACCATGGCAAAGTTAGCGTCGAGAGCATAAATCCTACCGTCGGTACTATTGCATTTAGAAATGGCTGGTCAATTTTTATTGCTAAAAGATAAAGCGAAATTGCCAAGTAGGTAAAAACTGCGATAAGGATTCGCCTAGCCCAACTTGTTTCCCAGGCTTTATCGAGCTCTACACTTAAATTGCGAGATTTGATCTTCACAATCTCGTCTTCAAGTTTTTGAACACGTTCATCTTTCATTAGTTTCAATCTACATTATTTCTAGACTGATATCAATTCGATTGCCATTTTATTAGGGATATGAGGAGCTAGTTGCGAGGCGCCCCTCCTACCCCTAAAACCCCACCACCCGCACGCTAAAATTTGAATGATTTTCTGGCCGAAGCTCTTCGGGTATTTCAGTACCCGCTTTCAGCCCTAGAAATCCTACTATTTGAAAAATAGCCGTGTTTAATCTGTGGGCTGTACGTCGGTGTGGTTGAGGGCTCTTGTATGGCCGAAGCAGACTATTATTATTTATTAATTTATCTATAATTAAAATATGAAAAAGTATTTATTGAGTTTTGTGTTTGCACTAATCGTTATTTTTCCGATCAAGGCGTTGGCTCGGGACAATGTTGACTATTGGTATATCAAGAATTTTGATAGCAATATTACTATCAACAAGGATTCATCTTTAAGTATTGATGAAAAAATCACTGCTGATTGCGGAGATTGCGTGGGGAAACATGGAATATTTAGAATGTTGCCTACTGTTTATTCGCCTGAATTAAATAAGACAAACAATCTGCATATCGAGCTTATTAGCATTACTAATTTTCAAGGACAACCATACAAATATCAAACCACTAATGATTACCGAGATCACACCATTACTTGGAAAATTGGTGATCCTAACACAACGGTATCTGGAATTAACGAATACGAGATTAAATATAAAGTATTGAATGGGATCAGAAGTGGAAATTCCGATTTTGACGAATTCTATTGGAATCTCAACGGTAATTTTTGGGATCTACAGACTGATAAATTTACCGCTTATATTAAATTTCCTGATGGTGCGAATAAGGGCAATACTACGACCAATTTATATAGTGGCAAATATGGCATGAGCACAAATAACACTGCTTCGATGTCATGGATCGATAATCAGAATTTAATGGTCGAAAGTCCAAATGATAGGATACTGGTCGAAAAGGAAGGAATTACTCTGTCAGCAACATTTCCGAAAAACATCATTGTGCCCTACAAGCCAACGTTTCTTGACCTTTACGGTGTGTATTTATATCTGCTAATTCCTCTTTTGGTGCTAATGTTATGCATATTATTTTGGTCGAAATTTGGCAAGGACCCGAAGATTAATCCAACAGTAGTTCCGGAATTTGAAATACCGGAAAAAATGTCGCCAATGTCACTCGGGATGGTTGAAGCAGATGGCCAATTAAAAAGCCAATTCATCTCAGCTACGATTATTAATTTAGCGGTAAAAGGTGCTCTAAAGATAGAAGAGATTCCCAAAAAAGGAATATTTGGCCATGTGGATTATAAAATGATTAAGCTCGAAAAACCGAAAGATGCACTCACGGACGATGAAGCCGAACTTCTATCCGACATATTTAATAGCGAAGATACAAAACTTCTTTCGGACATGAAAAATAAATTTTATGTAAATATTCCCGGCCTTACTTCAAGGGTTCAAGATAATTTGGTCGCAAAAAAATATCTATGGAAGAGTAGCCGCGCAATGCAGGGCGCTTTTATCAGTATCGCGGCAGTACTTACTGGTTTGGGTATTGGTTTTGGATATTTGGGATGGATGGTAATAATCTCTGGAATATTATCAGGAATAATATTATTTATTTTTTCATTCTTGATGCGAAGGCGAACAATCGAGGGGGCAAAATTCAATCTTCGTGTAAAAGGGCTTCGAATGTATATGGAGACAGCCGAAAAATATCGAGCGAAGTTTAATGAGAAAGAAAATATCTTCGAAAAATTTTTACCCTACGCCATCATGTTTGGCATAACTACGCTCTGGATTGAGAAAATGAAGGCGATTTATGGAGAGAAATATATTACCAGCTACATGCCGATTTGGTATGCAGGATCTATCAGCCATTTTGATCCCGATACTTTCAACCAGACTATTTCGAACATGTCATCAAATATGGCATCAACTATTAATTCTTCACCTTCGAGCTCCGGCTCGGGCGGCGGCGGTTTTTCTGGTGGCGGAGGCGGAGGCGGCGGAGGCGGAGGTTGGTAGGCCAAATACTTCGCCTAAATCCTAATTTCTAATTACTAATTTCTAAACATAATCGGAAATTGTTCATTCAATCATATACAAAAAATGCCCCTTGGGCATTTTTTGTATATTTAGCGTTGATTATGCGGCAAATAATTTGGTTCCTTCTTTGACCTTTTTGCTAACCTTCATTCCAACTTCGTCGCCTTTTTTTACCTCAGCTACATCCTCGTGGTCTTTCTGCATCGATTCCACTTTTTGGGTAAAGTCGGCACCATGGCCCATAAAATGAACTTCATCGCCATCTTTACAGCTTACCGAAAACTTTATCACCGCCACCCCGATGTGGTCAAAATAGTGCGTTACTTCTCCGATCTCCTTTTCATCATTCGCCATATGACTCCTTAGGTTAGAGACTAAGAATACATAAATATTATAGCATTGTTGTCAAACAAATCACTGTGCAAGTGAATATATCAATTATATTTTATTGCAGAGTTGACTACTATACAGAAATGTGTTAGAACTGATCAGTGATTGTTATCTACACGGAGGGGGTTTTGCTTCGATGGCTGAGACGTACTTGTTTCGTGGCCGTCCGCATTGCCGGATTTCTGGTCTGGGTGTAGCGCACCTTAAGGCAAATGCCGGCAATACACTGGCGTACGTAAGGCTGGGCATCGTCCTCGAAGACGGACTGACGCAGGAGGGCGTCAGTGCTACAGGGCGGTACTACGACGGTGAAGGGAAAACAAGGGAACGCGGTCATGCAGACAATGCTAGCGTCATTACAGTTCTCGCGATGCTAAATGACACCTGCAGGAATCTCAGCCGCGAAGCGAATGTCAAACATGCCCATTTCAACTTCGACGGTAAGGAAGTTGAGGTCGGCATTGAGTTCCATGCGCGCAGAAATGTCGGTCAGGCATTTTTGTCCAGCGTAGCGGATCTCTTCGAGGAGTCGTTTGCTGCCGTCAGTGCGGCGGTAGCCTAGACGTGTGTGGGGGGAGAATCAGGCGAGTGCTTTCGGGCGCTCGTCTGTTGGTTTTAAGATATTATTTTGTAAACTAAAATTATGATCTCTTGCAAGGAGATTATAGAAATATATAAAAAAATGATTTCGGATGCGCCAGTGCCTGTCGGGGCAAGACGCATATTCAGCTCTCCTGGTCGAGCTCGAGGTTCTCGACCAGGGCCTGGAAGAGCATATCTCCAGGTGTCTGGGGACCCACATCTTTGCTGGTTTCGTAGAAGAAGCTATTGCCATCTTCCAGGGAAAGCTCCAGGTCAAGAACTCGTCGAAATTCCCCGTCACCATCGAGGTCAAGAATCTCGTACAAAGTGGTGATGAGGTCGGAGAGCTCTGATATATCGCAGAGCCGCTCCGGCATGACGAAACGCGAAGCCTGGAGTTGTGCCCGAATCTTGCTGACGAGCGACCGATTACACCATGGCGACTCCTTAATGAACTCGTCAATGGCCATGTTGATCTTCACAGAGAGCGGTCTCTCTGGGATCATACCTCAACACCTCCCTCATTTCAGGCTAGTACGACAAAAGTAGTATATAACAAAATATCAATTAATAGTACAGGTGATTATTTTATCCTCTCCACTAGAACTTTGAGAGCGATTTTTGGCAGGGCCATTTGGCGTTTTATGCGTTTTGGGCTACGAATTAAGCGATAAAGCCACTCGATGCCAATTTTACTCATCCAGCGCGGTGCCCTTTTTTGAACACCGGCGATAAAATCAAACGTACCGCCCACGCCAACACCAACTTTGCATCCGGTTTTAGCTAAATTTTTTGCAAGCCATTTTTCTTGCCTTGGAGAGACAAATCCGACTAAAAGTATATCAGCAGAAGACTTTTTGACCACTTCAATTATTTTTTTCTCGTCAGCGATGGAATCTGTGCTTGAATACACTCCAGCAACCTTCAGATCATTGATATCTGTTTGCAGCTTAAGAGAGGCTTTCTCAACGACATTTGGATCAAGCCCCTTAGAATATCCTAGAAGGAATATTCGGTAATTGTTTTGCGCTGATATTTTGGCAATGTCCCAGATAAAATCTGATCCTGCAATTGTACCCGGGATAAAATTTCTATAAATAGCGATACTGATTGGAAAAAATAAGTACGCCAAAAACCACTGAAAAAATACGTAAATTTGTTTTATGACAGGGGTTTTTGGCCGCCATGCATTTACCAATCCGTAGTTTAATATAATACCCGCTCCATCAACTGAATTAATTTTAGTTTTTGTATTTAGAACTTGCTTAAAATCCGGATCATGAAGCGCATTCCATACAAATTCCAAATTCACAGTTGCAATAATGCTTGTTTGTTTGGAATTTTCGACAAGAGATACAAATTTTTCCCTAGCCTCGTCTTGGCTCAAGGGATCAAGTTTAATGCCAAATAAATTAATTTTCATATTTTTTCCATCATTTTTTGATGTTTTTCATATTCTGCAAAAATTGTTTTCTCAAAATCAGAAGCAAATTTCTCTGTAGAAAAATTTTTAGCTTGTTCCTGGCATGCGTCCGGTGAAATTTTTTCATAAATCAATTCAAGCCTATTTATGGCATCATTCAACGAATCTGCTGTTGGTTCATCGAAAAATACCCCTGTTTTACCATCAATCACAGATTCGGTTACCCCGCCTCTTCTATACGCTACGACGGGCCTCCCGGCAGCCATTGATTCAACAGGGGTAAGCCCAAAGTCTTCTTCACCCGGAAAAACAAAAGCTTTGGCCCTGGCATAGAGTTGTGCAATTGTCTGGTCGCTTTGCCAACCAAGAAGAGAAATGTTATTTTTTGCCGTTGATTTTAGCCTGTCGAAATCAGAACCTTCGCCAACGATAAATAATTTTTTGCCGTTTTTGTTGAAAGCCTCAATTGCCAAATCGATCTTTTTATATGGCGAAAGCCTTGATACTATCAGATAAAAATTTTCAGGCTTCTTGCCGGTGGGCTGTATATTTTTAATGTTTGCCGGAGAGTAGACGACATTTGCGCTGGCGCGATAGTACTTCCGGATTCTTAATTCCACAGTCTTAGAAATCGCAATCCAGCTATCTACCCTTTCTGCAGCGCTTTTATCCCAAACTCGAATTTTACTAAGCATGTTTCTGATTATAATCCCGACCAAACCAAAGCCTATACTATTTTCGGCAAGATACTCATGGTGCCAGTCCCACACATACCGCATTGGAGAATAACAATAGGATATGTGCAAGGTGTTTGGCCGAGTAATAACGCCATGAGCAAATGAATTTGAACTTGAAATTACAATGTCATAATCCGATAAATCAAAATCTTCGATTGCTTGAGGAAATTTTGTAAGAAGAAGTTTTTGTCTGTTCCGGATAAATTTTGGTAGTTTTTGAAGCCGGGATGTAATTATTTTGAAGCCCTTACCGGAAAATATTCGCTTGGTTCCCTTTTCATCATAAAGTAGCGTATAAATCGGTGCATTTGGAAAAACTTTGTGCATTTCGAGGAGGACTCTCTCAGCACCACCGATTTTGATTAAATAATCATGCACGATTGCAATTTTGATGTCGTTTTTATTTGCCATTGTATGTTAGATTAATTATTTTTAATGTTTCTTGTGCGGTTCTTTCCCAGCTAAATTCTTTTAATCTCTCGGAACCCTTTTGGACCAACTTTTGCCCAAGTTTTTTATCACTGATCAGCTTGTAAATAGCATCAGCAATTTCGTTTTGTTTATGCGGGTTGAAAAAGACTGCTGCATCACCTGCTGCTTCAGGAATCGAAGATGCATTTGAACATGCAATTGGCGTTTGTGCCGCAAATGATTCAAGTATGGGAATACCAAAACCTTCATATAAAGAAGGATAAACAAATACATCAGCGTTTATATATAATCCGGGCAAATCTTTCTCTTGAATAAAACCAGGAATGATAACATCTTTTGAAAGATTGCCTAGTGCACGAATTTCGCGGTCAATTTCCCCAAAACGAAATCCTCTTTTTCCTGCAATTACCAATTTGTGCGTAATTTCCGGGTGATCTTTTCTCAAAATTCCATAGGCGGCAACAAGATTTCTAGTATTTTTGCGTTCCTCCAGCCTGCCTACGGACAAAATATAGCTTTGTTTGGTTGGCCTATAATTAGAACTTTGTTTAAATTGATTTTTATCGTATCCGAGGTGGATGACCCCCATAATTTGATTATATTTTGGGTAGAAATGCTTAAAATCATTCATAGTCTGTTGGCTGATAAATATAATTGCATTGGCTTTTGCTGCTGCCCTGCCAAGAGATAATTTTTGTAAAAAACGATCTTTTTGAGAATATGCTTTAGGAAAAAATTTTGATCCGAAGTCGTGAATGACGGGAATCATTTTCACTCCATTTACAAGTGGTAACATGTATCCTGGAGAAATAAAAACGTCTGGGTTGGTAGCTTGTATCAGCCGCGGCAATTTTAAATTATGCCAAAAACGTGCTTGAGAAGAAATTATAAACTTGGCATTTTTAAATTTTTGCGGAAATTGAATCGGGGCATCACTATATAAAATGTAATTATTCTTTTTGTCCAAAATAAGTAAATGATAGATAAGCTCAAAAGCGAAGTTTTCAACTCCTGTTTTTTTCTCTTTCGCTGCTTGTGATGCATCAATTCCGATCAGCATTGCACTCCTCAGATGAAATTACCTCACAGAATGATCACACAGAAAGGCACAGAACAAACTGACAACTATGATGCATTTCTGTGTAAATCTGTGAAAAAATTCTGTGATGTTATTGTTCTTTTGCCCATAAAATGGATTTTTTGTACGATTCCAGATTGTCCAGGGCGATTCCGGCGCCTTTTACACAACATAACTCCGGATCCTCGGCTGTTTCGCATGGAACGCCCGTAACCCGCGTCATGAGTGTGTCTAAATCGCGCAGCTTTGCACCGCCGCCTGTCAGTATAATTCCTTTATCCATAACATCCGAGGCTAGTTCGGGGGGGGTTTTCTGAAGAACCTCTTTTACAGCATTTATTATTTCCAAAAGAGGAGACTTCACAGCCTTAACCATATCTTCCGAAGAAATCATTATGCTTTCCGGTAAACCCGTTACGGCATTTGATCCCGAAATTTCCGTTTTTTGTTCCCTCTTTACCGGCATAGCGGAGCCAATTTTCTTTTTTATTTCTTCTGCTGTCTGGTCGCCGATAATCAGATTGAATTTTTTACGAATGTAATTCGCAATAGCGGAATCAATTTTCATTCCACCAACTCTCGCAGAGGATGAGGCTACGATATCTCCAAGTGCGATTACCGCAACTTCTGATGTCCCACCGCCAATGTCTATAATCATATTGCCTGAGGCGGTGGCTATCGGAATTCCTGCGCCAAGCGCGGCGGCGATAGGTTGCTTGATAATATAAGCGTGTTTTGCTCCTGCAGAAATACAAGCATCAACAACGGCACGCTTTTCAGTAGAAGTGACCCCTGCCGGGACAGTAATCATGACCTCTGGCTTTGAAAATCGAATCCTACCGAGAATTCTATCTAGAAAATTTTTTAGCATTGATTCGGTAACTTTGTAATTTGCAATCACACCATCCTTCAATGGATATGCTGCAATAATACTCTCTGGTGTCCGCCCCAACATTTCTTTTGCGTTCTGCCCTATCGCCATAATTTTATTGTCTGATGCTTGCAAAGCAACAACAGAAGGCTCGTTTATTACAACGCCTTTTTTGGGCAAATAGACGAGAACGTTCGTGGTCCCCAGATCGATTGCGACTTTTTTCGACATTATTTCCTTACAATATTAGTCCCAAGCGAATGAAGTTTCTCGTCGATTTTTTCATATCCACGGTCAATTAGTTCAATGTTGTTTATGGTGGTGGTTCCATTAGCGATCAAGGCAGCTGCTACAAGCGCTGCTCCGCCACGAATGTCATTGCTTTCGATTTCGCACCCCACAAGTGGCTCTGGCCCATAAACATAGACGATGTGCGGGCTTTCAACAGCAATGTTTGCGCCCATTTTTTTAAGCTCGCTAATGTATGCAAATCTGCTTTCGAAAAGAGTTTCAAATATCCTGGTTGGCCCGTCTGACTGGGTGGAGAGAGCGGCATAAACTGATTGTAAATCTGTTGGAAAGCCTGGATATGTCCGCGGGTCAATATCGATGGATTCTAGTTCACCGCGTTTTTGGGTGATAATATTATATTTCCCATCTTTGTTTTTGATGCTGAAATTAGCACCCATGTCAGCAAGCTTTTTAAGCACAATTGCCATATGGTCCGGTATGACATCGTAGATTTCTATACAAGAATTTGTGGCAACTGCCATGCAGAGAAAAGTTCCTGCCTCAATACGGTCTGGTATAACCCGATGCGTTACCCCATGAAGTTCACTCACACCTTCAATCGTAAGTTTGTGGGTGTCTTTTCCCTGGATTTTTGCGCCCATTGAATTTAGAAAATCAATCAAATCGCCTATCTCTGGCTCAGCATTGGCAACGGAAATGGTCGTGGTTCCACTGGCCATCACAGCAGTCATAATGGCGTTTTCTGTTGCTGTTACCGAAAGTTCGGGCAATATAATATCGGCCGCCTTTGGTTTTCCGGTCAAAGAATATGAATCGTCATGCTCTTCAACGCTTATTTCGAATTGTTTCATGACGTTTAAATGGCTATCGATAGGCCGTGCCCCTATCAGGCATCCGCCGGGTTGGGCAAATGTAACTTTGCCAAATTTTCCGACCATTGGCCCGGCCATTACTATTGATCCCCTCAGTTTCTTGGTTAAATTTCTATCCAAGTTTGTGCTGTTTATTGGCCGAGGGTCTATGGTAACAGAATTTCCATCGACATCAATTTTGGCACCGATCGATCTGATAATGTCCTCAAGGGTACGAATATCAGCGATATTAGGAACATTGTGAATAGTTGAAGGAGAATCCGCCATGATTGCTGCGGGAATTATTTTGAGGGCGGCATTTTTAGCCCCGGAAACTTTGACCATTCCCGATAAATCGGCGCTTCCTTCAATTACAAATTTTGCCATATTTTTTCCTTGATAAATTCAGTTACATTCTATTCTAAATAGCTACTAAATTCAAGATGAGTATCATTTGTGGCGCAGAGATTAATGACAGCACAATTTACAACTTATAGCCATATTCCAGCTATTGTGCTATATTTTTTTCATGACTAATAAAAGAGTTAAGCGGTTACCAAAAATTATTCTAGGGCAACTGGCCGTAATACTTGTAATTGTGATAATTGCGTCTGGGCTTATTTTTTATGCCCAAGGATATAAGATCAACTTGAAAAATTTTAAGGTTATTCGCACAGGAATGATACTGCTGGTTACAGACCCGACTCCGGATCATATTGTTATTAATGGCATAGAAGAAAATAACACGAGCGAGTACTCTAAAACTTTCACATCTGGTTATTATGATATCACCATATCAAAAGATAAATACCAGAATTGGCACAGATCTGTTTTTATTGATCCTGGAAAACTTGTAACGTTTAAAGAGATAAAACTATTTCTAAAAGATCCAGAAGTCTCTGAGCTGACTGATCAGTCAAAAATTAATTTTTTGAATACTCCAAATAGCTATTTGGCCGAAAATTCCACAAACGACCTTACATTTAATCGGTACGAAATTTGGGTTAATGGATCACTGCTAACGCGATTTTCATCTCAAATAAATTCACCAATGTGGTATCCTGACGACGATCATATCGTATATCAAATTGGTAACGAGATTCACGTTATTGATAAATCTGGATATAACGACACAAAGCTCGTTACTCTGAGCACCAACAATCCTACTCGATTTACAATCGGCAATAAGGGAAGAGAGCTATATTTTCTAGATGGTGAAAGTTATAAGATAGCCGATATCCGATAACCTATCTCGCATAAGGCAGAGTCTGGCTGTCAGTTTTGTTTTTGTTGATGTTGTTCAGGGCTGGGTCGGGATTCGTTTGCGATGCAACAATAACAAGGCGATTTATGCTAGTTCCGACTGGTGTGCATGTGACAAGTGTAAGAATTGAGTCTTTTCCCTGATTCAAAACAGACAGATCGTCAGGTTTCGTAATGAAAATTTTCGAAACGGTATAAGTGAAAAGCCTGCTTTGATATTTGATAAAAATTTTATCACCGACAACAACCCTATTTAATGTTGCAAAAATACTTTTATATTTTCCCGGAGCCCAAAGATAGTTCGAACTATGTCCCGTAATAAATATGTTTCCAATTTCTCCCGGGTCGGCAGTTCCTGCCAAATGTATTGTGCCGTTTTCGAGAGCTTTTGATGTGGTATCAGGGCTGTTAACCACGTCCCAAGTGATTGGAGCATTAATTCCAATTCTTTGCACATAAATTGTGTTGTCTGAAATCGATATTGTTCCGGAGCGCGAGCCCGATGCATTATTGTCGTTGGTAGTTGTGCCACTACTTGTAACGCCGGGGTTTTCTGAAGTTCCTTGTGAAATGTCGCTTTTATACCAATAATTAATTTTTGTAAGTACCGCTGGACCATTGATTAAAAGAAAAACACCAGCAGCCAAAAAAATCGTGAGAATTATATATAAAGCATATAAAGAACGGCGAGGATTTTTATTTTTTTTCCCCGCAAAAATGTTTTCAAGATCCTGTTCGGTAAATGATTTCATATATGATGTTTATATTTGATGGTGCCGCAGCCCGGACTCGAACCGGGATGGATTTCTCCACACGATTTTGAGTCGTGCGTGTCTACCAATTCCACCACAGCGGCGCAGTTAATTATCACTCGTTAATTCTAGCAAAAAATCGGTTTAAACTCAATTGTAAATTATTGTATAATGGTTCGGGAGGGATTTTTTAATGTTTGAAAATAATCTATTTAAACGTTCCAAAAACAACGGCTTTAAAAAGTCTCCGCTTGTGTTGATTGTTTTAGATGGTTGGGGAATCGCCCCGTCTTGGGGAGGAAATGCAATAACATTATCATCTACTCCGGTGTTTGATGGTCTCTTGCGTGAATATCCATCCACCGCCCTACAAGCTTCTGGCCTAGCTGTTGGCCTTCCGGACGGCGCGCCTGGCAACTCTGAAGCTGGACATTTAAATATCGGGGCTGGAAGAATTGTACACCAAGATATCTCACTTATCGATTCAGCGATAGAAAACGGAGATTTTTTTAAAAACGATATTCTCCGTGAAACATATGAACATGCAGAAAAAAACGAGAGCAACATTCACATTATGGGGCTCTTGTCTGATGTTGGCACGCATAGCCACATACGGCATCTGGATGCATTGCTTAAGTATTTTAAAGATAAAAATTTTAATCGGATATACATTCATCTTTTTTCTGATGGCAGAGATTCTGATCCGATGTATGGAATTGAGCTAATTGGCAAGGTTAACAAAATAATTGAAGGCGCTGGTATTGGCAGGATCGAATCTATCATGGGCCGTTTTTATGCAATGGACCGCGATAACCGCTGGGGGCGCACAGCCCGTGCTTATAATTGTTTTGTCCGATCTGAGGCAGAATCGGTAGAAAACGCTAACGAAGTTTTTTCCAGATCATATGCTGCTGGCACAACCGATGAATTTATTGAGCCAAGAATAATTAATAATAAAAATTTTCATTTCGTTCCCATCCGGGATAATGATTCAATAATAATTTTTAATTTTAGATATGACAGGGTCAACCAACTAATTGATTGTTTCGTTAAAGATTCGATTGATCGCTTTCCCGACCATAGAAAGCTCCAAAACCTTTTTGTTTCTTCCTTTGCGAACAGCTCTGATATGACAAAATTTAAAACGATTATACAAGCTCCTAAAATAGAAAATCCGATTGCCAAAGTTTTATCAGAAAACGGCTTGAAGCAATTACATATTGCTGAAACAGAGAAATTTCCTCATGTAACCTATTTTTTTAATGGTGGCATTGATGAGGCAAACAAGAATGAAGACCGGTTAAGAATTCCCTCGCCCAAGGTTCGAACATACGACCTTAAGCCTGAAATGAGTGCCGATAAGGTTTTAAAGTCTGTACTCTCTGCGCTGAATAAAAATATTTATGATTTTTATGTTGTAAATTTTGCCAATCCTGACATGGTGGGCCATACCGGAAATTTAAAGGCTACCATGCACGCTGTTTCGTTCGTCGACCAGTGCCTTGGACAGATAATACTTAGTATCCAGAGTAAAAACGGAACCGCGGTAATATGCGCTGACCATGGTAACGCCGAACAAATGGTTAATCCGCAAACCGGTGATCCGGATACGGAACACACGACCAATCCTGTTCCGTTTATTGTGGTAAGTGATAATTTGAAAGATAAAATTTCACTCAACTCAAACGGCTCGTTATCAAATATTGCCCCGAGTATTTTGGATCTTTTGAATATAGATGTTCCAAATGAAATGAAAACCAAAGAAAGTTTAATCATAAAACGGGAGATGATTTAGTTGGAAAAGATTACTTCGAAAAAAGTTTGTTTGATAATACTGGACGGCTGGGGTTTCTCGCTAAATCGCGCTGGAAATGCAATTTTTTTAGCTGGCCCAAGGAACTTCGATAATTTATGGCAATCATATGGCCATGCAGTTCTATCGACTCATAGCAATTTACAGAAAAATAACGATGATAGTATTAATTCTCAAATTTGTTATACACAAATCTCGGCTGGTCGATTTGTTAAAAGCGAATCTCAAATCATTGCTGATGAATTTACGAGCGGAAATTTTTTAGAAAATGAGGTTTTAAACAACACATTTTTAAATGCAATTTCCCATGACTCAAACGTTCATTTTGTTTGTCCAATAGATGAAAGTGAATATTCCCTGGAATATATATATGGCCTTCTAAAAATGGCATCATCGTATCAGGAGGTTTCTGTATATATCCACTTGGTAATTTCAAAGGATAACTCATACCAGGAACTTTACCAAGTCCTGGACAAGATAAAAGATTCTACCTCAAAGACCAGTAATTGCATCATTGCATCAATATTCGGAAGTGATTATTCAGCGTATGACATAACGGAATATTCAAAAATTCTTTCGGCCTACAATGCAATCATTTGGGGCGAAGGAAAACAATATTTTGAGATATCGCAAGTCCTAAAGTCCAACGAGGAAAAAAATGTCAGACCCCACCAAATTGAGCCATCCATTATCGTAAACGATGGTAAAGCCGTAGGAATTTCATCAGATTTCGATAACTTTATATTTAGTTCAGTAACAGGTGAACCAGTCAAAATGCTTTTTATATCTCTGGCTAATGGTATAAAAAGCGTAAAATCACGCCGAAAATTTAATCTTAAGCTTATTCCGTTTGCTGATTATTTACACACTAAAAGTGTAAGTTGTGATCATGTATTCAAAAGTGTGGCAATATCGCCAAACTTATCGGAGATTATTAGTAAGTCTGGGATTGGTCAATTTCACGTTGGGGAAAGCATAAATGAAGATGAAGTAAGTTTTTATTTTAATGGCAGGATATCAAATAATTTTCCTGAAGAAAAAATTATGATTGTCACGTCTTCTGAAAACTCTGCAAAGAACCATGGTTTGTCTTCGTCTTATATTGCCAAAGTAACGATTGACCAAATGATGAAGAACAAAGAGTGTTTTATTGTCGCCGGCTTTGCAAATGTTGATTATTTTGCTCATACTAAAGATGTGAGATCTACCGCCTTGGCAGTAGCCGCGCTTGATGATTGTTTAAAATTAATTTATGACGCATCGATAAGAACAAACACAACTCTGGTGATTACGGGAAGTCACGGAAACGCGGAAAATATGGCAAGAAGTGCCAATTTAGATACGTTCTCGAAAAGTCCTGTTCCTTTCATTGTCGTTTCACCGGAAACGAGAAAAAACACAACCTCTCAATTCAGACAGGTAAATTTTTCAAGCATGATTTCTTTGAAACATTCAATTTGTGATATTGCCCCAACAATTTTAAACATCATGGATATTAAAATTCCATCAGAGTTTTCCGGGAGAAGTCTTATAAATTATTTAGAATAGAGGCACAATGCAAACCACAATCGAAGTATCGGCTCGCCACATTCATCTTACTGCGGAAGATTTTGAAAAATTATTTGGAAAATCTGAAATGTCGATACGAAATAATTTAAGCCAAAAGGGTGAATTTGCCTCAAATGAAACCCTTGAGGTTGTTGGTCCCAAAAGCAGAATTGTTAAGGTTCGGGTTCTTGGCCCGTTTAGGGAAAAATCACAATTGGAAATATCCAGGACTGATAGCGTATCCTTGGGAATAGATGCTCCCTATTTAGAATCTGGCGATGGAAACGGAGCTAGAATTAGAATTATAGGATCTAAAGGTGAAATTATCGATAATATAGCTATTGTTGCCATGCGCCATATTCACTTATCTCCCCTAAATGCACAAAAAGCCGGAGTATCCGACGGGGACTTTGTTTCGGTGAAAATATCTGGCGAAAGACAGACAACATTGGGTAAAATTATTGTGCGAATTGAGGATAATTTTTTGAACCACGTCCATCTTGACACGGATGATGCCAATGCTTGCGGAATTGTTTCTGGCTTTCAAACCGAGATTATTAAATAAAAACTGGAGCATAAATGATTGCTGTCTTTAATCCGGGATCATCATCATTAAAATATAAGGTTTTTGACCCCGATTCTAATTTTAGTGAAACTTTGAGTGGGTCGGTCAATAATATCGGTGACGATGACTTTGCTGATCATGCTGTGGCAGCAAAGTATTTGGCAAAAGAAATAAAAAATCATAAGGTTCATTTAAATGTTATTGCATATCGAATTGTGCATGGAGGCGGTTTGCTAGAAAATGGCGTCCAAGCTACGGAAAAAAATATCAAAATCCTTGAGAGTTTTTCTTCGCTTGCACCACTTCATAATCCGCCGGCAATTCTGACAATTAAATCGTGCGAGCCACTATTTGGCCACGCAAAACATCTGATGTTTTTCGATACTGATTTCTTTGCTGAGTTGCCAGATGAAGAAGCTACCTATCCCCTACCTTTAAATATATCTTCAGATCTTAAAATCAGGCGTTTTGGATTTCATGGCATATCACATAAATATGCAATGAAAAAATCTGACCCACAAACCAAATCGAATATCATTACAATTCATCTTGGGGCGGGGTGCTCGATTGCTGCAATTAAAAGAGGAAAACCAATCGCAACTTCGCTAGGTTTTACTCCAGACGAAGGATTAATGATGCAAACACGCTCTGGTGATATTGATCCGGGAATAATTTTCTTTCTTATCGAAAAATATGGCATGGATCGTACCCGTGAAATAATTGAAAAAGAATCCGGACTTAGGGGCGTTAGTGGGACCGATGGCAACATGTTGAATGTTTTATATGCTGCTGGTTTGAAAATTGAAGATCCGGCATTTAAGCCAAAAATGATTAGAACCGAGAAAGGCATTAAGAACGCAAAATTTGCACTTGAGCTATATGTGAGAAGAATCCAAAAGTATGTAACGTATTACACATTTTTGCTCGGGAGTGTTGATAAGCTTATTTTCACCGGCATGATTGGCGCGGGATCATCTGTGATTAGAAATATGATTGTTGAAAACTTTGATCGCCTACCAATTCATGAATATGAAGTTATAAAACCCAACGAAGAACTTGCTATTGCCCTGGAGGCTTGTAAGAAAGAGTATTAATCGAATAAAATAAGAGTACATGTCGGAAACAAACAAAAAATTAGTAACAGGCAATGAAGCAGCTGTTCTCGGGGCAATCGCGGGAGGTGCTGAAATAATGTTTGGCTACCCAATAACGCCGGCAACGGAAATTTTACAAAACTGGGCAGCTAAATCTCTTGATAATTCATCTTTATCATATTTGCAAACTGAGGATGAGACCGCGGCCGGATTTTGTGTCAATGGGGCACTTCTGGCTGGAGTAAAGGCTTTTACTGCATCTGCCGGGCCCGGGCATATTCTCTTACAGGATCCGATCTCAATGGCAGAAATGGAGCGATTGCCTTTTGTTGGGATTATGATGCAGCGCGGCGGCCCGTCGACAGGGACTGTTAATTTTTCACAGCAGGAAGTAAATTTGGCTTCGTTTGGCGGAAACGGCGATGGCTTGCGTGTGGTTTATTCGGCTTCGAGCGTACATGAAATGTACACTTTGACAACAAAAGCATTTTCAACCGCATGGAAATTTCGCTTTCCAACTTTTGTGCTCGGTGATGGATATCTCGGCAAAACTGAAATGTTAATAGAGCTTCCCAAGCTTTTAAAGCCAGTGCCAGCTTATAAAATTTTAAAAGAAAATGCAGCTGCTCCCACTTATCTTCGAAACTGCTACTCCGATGAGGAATCCTTCGGTTCTGTCCTGGACGAAAACATTAAGGATTGGAAGAAATCAAAACATGCAATTGCTGAATCCGAATCTTATAAACTTTCCGGAATAAACGAATTAATCATTGCCCACGGAATTGTAGCCGAAGCTTGCAAAGATGCGATCGATAAAATGCTCACTCGTAACAAAAAAATCGGTTTGTGGAGGCCAATAACGCTAAATCCGATCGATTCCGCCTCATTAATTGCAGCAGCTAAAAAAGTCAGAAAAATTCACATTTTTGAATCAGCACTTAATCAATTTGCCCGAATTATCAAATACGAATTGGCTGGCCTAAAATTGGATATTATTGAGCACGGCAAACCCGCACGTGGATTTACTCCTGAGGAAATTATCGAGGAGATTATGCAATGAATGAAATTATGCCAAAATGCTGGAATTGCAATACTAAACCGCACTTATTTTGTCCTGGTTGTGGGCATGGCATTACGTTAAAACACCTCGGATACGCAATCGACGAGATGGAAATTGCCAATAATGTTACTTTGGGCATAGATATAGGATGCTCACTTCTCTCCTGGAATTTCTTCAATTTTGATACTATTCAGACTCATCACGGCAGAACAAACCCGACAATGGTCGGATACAAAATGGCAAACCCAAAGCGAGTTGCCATTGCTTACATGGGTGATGGCGGTGGTTATGCGATAGGTTTACAATCCTTACTGCATGCAGCTTTTCGAAACGATCCAATTACTGTTATTTTGGTTAATAACGAAAACTATGCTATGACCGGCGGCCAAGTTGCGCCAACTACTGAAACTGGAATAGTAACAGCGACCACGCCAAAGGGTAAACCTGTATCATTTGGTCCCGGCTTTCATGGTCCCGAACTAGTCCGCTGTATCGCGAATGATAAAGCATTTGTCGCCCGTGTTTCTGTTTCCCAGCCGGAAATTATTAAGTTGACACTTAAAAAAGCGATTGAAAATCAAATTAAAAACAAATTATTTTCTTTTGTTGAGGTTCTTTCCATCTGTCCGACAAACTGGAAAACCAATGCAAAGGAATCGTTTAATCGACTTTTGGATATGGAAAAATACTACCATGTCGAAGAAATCAAACCGAATGAATAATAATTCGATAAAAATTATCCTCGCAGGTGAAGGTGGCCAAGGGGTTCAAACAATTGCTAAGGCATTGTTTAATGCTGCAATTTCTGCTAAATACAATGTTTCATACATTCCCTCTTTTGGTGTCGAACAGCGCGGTACGCCATCTGTGGCTTATATTACGCTGTCTCACGGCCAAATACGTTATCCCCGTTTCGAATTTGCTGATGTGGCGCTTGTCATGGGAGAACGAGCAATGGATCGTGTAGCAGGGGTTATCAATCCGAATACGAAGCTGATTTTCGATACCTCAAACATGGACACAAAAAATTTAAAAAAGCCTTGGGTTAAACGGCTTGGCGTTCCGGCTACCAGATATGCTTTAGAAAAATTTTCACCGAAATCATATAACGTATTAATGTATGGTGCTTTGTGCAAAGAGCTTGGTTTTGACCCAAAGATATCGTGGGATTCCATACATAGCATTTTGAAAGATAAATTTAAAACCAAGGAAATTGCAGAAATGAATCACGATGCGTTTTCTTTCGGTTATGAAATTGTCTTTGAACACAAGAATTTTTCCAAGCCAATCTATGAGACCAAAAAGACAGATAATATTTTTAGAAATGCCGAAAAGATCGCCACGATCTCGCCCGAAAGATGCAAGGGTTGTGGAATCTGCATAGAAAAATGTCCAGTTAAGGCATTATCTTTTGGTGAAGATTTGGGTGTGTTCTCCACTCCGGTTCCAGATATTAACCTTGAAAAATGTATCGCTTGTGGCAATTGTCGACGCTACTGTCCCGACGGGGCGATTAAAGTTGATAAAAAATAAATTTAAAATAAAAAATCTGCCTGAATCAAGGGCGGTTTTTTATTTTGGTGGACCCGATCAGACATTAGAACCCGTTTCACTCTTTCGAAACCCTCGGTTCCGAATAACCTCCTATACGGGCAACTCTTGTTTCCCGACCCCTTCCGGAGCTCAAGCCTTCTCTTTGGGGAGAACAAATTAAAATAGAGTCGCAAGGACTCATTTTATTCTGGTGGACCCGATCAGGCTTGAACTGACGACCTCCTCGATGCCATCGAGGCGCTCTAGCCAACTGAGCTACGGGCCCAAAATTAACTAATAACTTAAAACTCAAAAGTTAAAACTGAACTAATTTACTATACCTAATTACCAATAATTAATCAATCCAGAGAGTATATTTCTGTGTTGATCAGTGCGAAAAATCAGAGAAATTTTATTCAATACAGCACTCAATTGCACGCTTTACGACCGCACCTATTTTACCAAGAAAACCTTTGCCTTTTTCTTCGTGTCGATTGATTTTGGCATCTTCAATTTTAGAAATATTTTTGGAATCGACAATTTTCATATTTAGCGCCCAAAATAATGAGTACAGATCAAAGGCTTTTTCATAAAATTCTTCTGCCTGTTTGCGGTTTTTTTTGAGATTGACCTTATTTCCCACTTCGATAAGCCGCATGGATGCTGCCAAAAGATGCTTTGAAAGGCACCAGATCTCGCCTTCGGGCTCTTTAACCAATTTTTGCATGACTTCTTTGCGTATCTCGCGAACTTCTTTTAGCATATCGAAATACTTTGTTTTGTTCGTTTTTTCAGCGGTAAAATAAAAATGTTCTTCGATTGAAACCAGGTTCATTACAGCAATTGAAAGATCTTCATCAAGAGAAAGGTCAAAACCTTTTTCTTTTGACTCTTCTACTTTTTTGATTAACTTTTGAATTTCTTTGTCATTTGCCATAAATTTATTTTATTACTTTTATTTGAATAAGACCGTGTATCAGCAAACTGCCGATGAGGATATATCCGACCGGCATAGCAATTTTCTGGAACGGAAAGTATGAATGATTGTGGTTTTTTCGTTTTAACGTATTGTAATTTACCAGTGCTAGGACAAATAAAACGGACCCCGCTATCATTCCATCCAGCAATCGATCAATTCCCAAAAAAGTATTTTTAGGGTGTCCTATAATACCGGTGTAATAAAGCGGTAAGATTGTAATAAAATATAGTGCCAAAGCGGCTAGAGGATAAATATATCTTGGCTCGACTTTTTTTGATTTCATCCAATTGAACATCCAGAAAGTAAGAGAAACCATGAGGGCGCCGATCCACATTCCGGTGATAAGATCATCGATCTTAAAATATCGAGAAAGCCCAAGCCCTGCAGCTACAGCAACAGTACAAACTGGGCAAAAAGCGCTAACAGCAGTAGGAACTAGCGCAATTATCCCAGCAATTGCGATTGCATAAAATTTTGATGATCTTAGCTTCATAGGCAAAATAATCATATACAAAAATAATCCTGATTTCAATAGAAATATCAGATTAAATTATAAATAAGCCGTCGAAATTGGTGTGTGATCTCTTGTATATCATTCTAAAGAAATTTTTAGGTTAGCTTGTTATGATCAAAACACTAAAAATTGAATAAAGGGTCGAAATAACAAAAGCAGGCCATTGGCCCGCTTTTGTTGTATTTAGGCTTAAATTAGGGTAAATTATACTGGTATTTGGGCATTTAGTCCCGATGCGTGCCGATCGGGATTCCGAAAGTGTTGCTCTTCGGGACTCAAAGCGTAATTCTAAATATTTGGTCGCTTAACTCAGCGGTAGAGTGCTTCGTTCACATCGAAGAAGTCACTGGTTCGAATCCAGTAGCGACCACCAGAACACTCTGATGAGGCCACCCCGACCAGTCGGGGTAATGCCCACCATTCGACTTTCGGTCTTCGCCTGAATCATATGATAAACCAAACTAATATTCAATCAAAAAATGCCCGCCAGGGCCTTTTGTTTTTATAGACCATGAACGACCCCTTGTGGAGGTCGTCAGGCACTTCTTCTTGGAAGCCAAGAGATTCGGCTTCTAGGCGATATAGGGACACGGTTTGCCATTCTCATGGATTCCGTGGCAAAGACCACAGACGTACTTGTCTGCGAATACCTCTTGTGGGTGGGCTTTGGGCGGCTGGTCTTTGAGTGTATAGTGCTCGCCGTTGAAGTCCCAACACATACTAGGACACCACTGCCTAGCCCTCTCGGGAGTATTTCTTACAGCGTCGTCGCTGTCCAATGCAAACATGGCGGCGACAGCTCGTAGAACCTCCTCTCGGTTGGTCGGATCCTCGACATCCACCTCTGTCTGCGTTGGGAAGGTCCTCTCTGGAAAGTAGACCCTGATGCGGTGTTTTTCTTCCATGGTGGCGGGTGTCTCACTCCTTTCGTGCGACACCTAATTTATATAACATTTCTGTGTATTCGTCAATGATACCTGGTCAAATAGATTTGAATTTAGATTAATGTTATGATTAATTTGGATCATAATTCAGGAGGGAAATATGCAAATAAAAGAACTTTTAGCCAAAGGTAAAGAAATCTGGGGCGAACCGGCGGAGCCAATCACGCTCTCATATATTATCGTTCGGATGGGAAAGGTTTTTGGCGACATTTGTCGATGGGAGCGCAATGCGCCCAAAGACGCCTCTGTCCACTCAGATGACGACTTAAAAAAGGAGCTAGGTAATATAATATTTAGCACGATAAGATGGTGTGATGACCTCGGATATGATCCTGAAGAGTGCATCAATCTTGCTATTAAGTGTCAAGAAGACGGTCATGCTAAGCTTGCATAATTATTCTTGAAAAAACCTCAATTTTATGCGATAATGCTGAAGTATAAGAATTAAACATGTGAGAGAAAATGGCAGAACCAAAGAAAAGGACAAACAATTCAAAGCAAGGCATGCGTAGAATGCATGACAAGAAATCTGTTTCCGGGCTAAATTATTGTCCAAATTGCAAAGAGCCGAAGAGAATGCACTCAGTTTGTGATAGCTGCGGTTTTTATAATGGGAAATTGGTTATCGAACAGAAAAAAGAAAAAACTGATTCATCCGTAAAAGAATAGAAATTAATTTTTTTTGATAAATGAATCGACATCTTGGTAGAATGATCGCAATGCAGACACTTTTCGAATATGATTTTCGAGATGGTGCTGATGTTGAGGAAATAAAATCTCGCAATATTAACGAGTATAATGATGCAACCGACTCAGAATTTGTAGTGAAGCTTGTTGATGGTACACTTAAATCTACTGAGTCTATTGACGAAGAAATCAAAGCAGCAGCTCCGGAATGGCCCCTGGATCAAATATCGCTTATTGATAAATCAATTCTTCGCCTTGCTATTTATGAACTTAAATACGAGAATGACGTGCCTGCTAAAGTTGTTATAAATGAAGCAGTTGAGTTGGGAAAACAATTTGGTGGAGAAAATTCATCGAAATTTATCAACGGCGTTCTCGGAACTGTTTATGAGAAAATAACTTCTGGAGACAATAAAAAAAGTGACGACAATTGATTTTGAAAAAGTTATCGGTATTGAATTTAAAAACAAAGATCTTTTAAATAACGTATTTATTCATCGATCGTATTTAAATGAGCACAGAAGCTTGCAGCTCGAACATAATGAAAGATTAGAATTTTTAGGAGATGCTGTTCTGGAGCTTTGCGTGACACAATACTTATTTAACAAATTTTCCGATAAGCCTGAAGGTGTCATGACCAACTGGAGATCCGCGCTTGTAAAAGGTGAATCTCTCTCTGCCGAGGCTAAGCGCCTTGGTTTAAATGATCTTATAAAGACATCTCGCGGAGAAGCTAAAAATGTCGGAAAAGCGCGAGACTTGATACTGGCTAATGCGTTTGAGGCTTTGATAGGTGCAATATATCTTGACCAAGGGTATGAAATTGCATACAAATTTATTGAAAAAAATATTATTTATAAACTTGCCGAAATTATCAACCAAGGTTTATATTACGATTCAAAAAGTAAATTTCAAGAACTCGCACAAGATGTTTTAAGTATTACGCCGTCATACACTACTGTTTCCGAGAATGGGCCCGATCATGCCAAGGTTTTTGTTGTCGGCGCATTTCTGGGAGACAAAAAAGTCGCTGAGGGATCAGGCAACTCTAAACAAAAAGCACAAAGTGAAGCAGCTAAAGCCGCCCTTCAAAAATGGGACGATATTTGTAAACAATAGCTCTATTAGTTGAACCACTTGATATTGGTAAATCCCCAATCAAGCAATTTTCGCGATTCATCAGCTGAGGCTGGCGCTGTGTCAGCGTAAGTGTGTAAAACAATGCCTATTAGCGTGTGTCCATCTCTTTTTGCGGCTGAGACAAGGCAATGTCCAGCTTCGGGCATATAACCGGTTTTAACGCCAATTGCCCCGGGATATTGGTATTCCCCGACCAACCTGTTTGAATTTTTTAATTCGTGGTAAATACTATTGTCAATGTTGGTAGCGGTATATTCTTGCGTGTTTACAATTTCCCTAAACTTTTCAAATCGCATGGCGTATTTCGTCGCAAGAAACAAGTCATATGCACTTGAATAGCCGGCTACATCAAGACCCGCCGGGTCTAAATAATTGGTATTTTTCATTCCTAGGCGTGCTGCTGTTTCATTCATTTTGGAAACAAAGTCCGCTGTGCTAGAGTTGTCTTTTGACATGTGCTGAGCTAATGCATAAGCGGAATCATTACCTGATTTAATTAATAAGCAATGCAGCAAATCATCTACGCTGATTTTTTCTCCGACTTGTAAATATGCATCGGCACCGATCTGGTAGGCAGCCTCTGGAGTTATTGTAACTATATCGTCCAATTTGTAATTTTCGAGTACAACTATAGCAGTCATGATTTTTGTTGTTGATGCAATTGGTACTCTTGTATTAGAATCATATGAAGTAAAAATTGTGCCGCTGTCCATATCGGCTAAAAGATAGTGATTTGCGTTAATATTTGGGTTTGGGGCATTTTTTGAAACCTGCGGGCGAATTACAACTTCTGGCAAAGATAGATCAATCATTGATGCTGCCGCAGTATTTTTTGAACCATTTTCGTCCTTATATATCGCATTATCCAATTTGAAAACGATCGGAGAAAACCCAATCAAATTAAAAAAAATTGACATCGCGATTATAGATTTTAGAATCATATCATTTGGTCTCGATCGATAGACTTAAGTTGTCCGGCTCTCAAACCTATCTCATTAAGTACCAGCTTTCCTATTCGAACTCGTAGGATTGTGCAAACAGACAAACCAATTTTATCACACATACGGCGAATTTGTCGATTATAGCCAGTGGTAAGCACTAAATTAAATTTGATCATATTTTTGCGTTTTTCGATCTTAATTTTATCAATTGATTTCGCCTGCATTCTTGTTCCTTTGATGTTGATCCCCTTGGTCAAGCGATTAAGGTCAGAAATTTTGAATGATTCAGACATATTAGCTTCGACGTAGTATTCTTTTTCATGTTTGAAACTCGGGTGCGTTAGTTGTTGTATTAGCTCACCATCATTTGTAAGAATAATTAAGCCTTCCGAATCCATGTCTAGGCGACCGACGGGATTTAGTTTTTTTTCATCGGGAATATAATCAGCAATGGATTTTCTGCCAAGCTCATCGGACTTTGTTGCTACCACCCCCCTTGGCTTATAAAAAGCATAATATTCAAGCTTGGATGTGGCAATAATTATTTTGTCATTTACAACAACTTTGTCGATCTTTGGATCGATAGAATCACCAAGTTTGGCAATTATCCCATTGACTTTGACTTTACCGGCACGAATATGCTCGTCAGCAGAGCGCCGCGAGCATATTCCATTACTTGATAAAAATTTGTTTATGCGAACTCTAGTCATCGATTTTTGTATCGGAATTCTTAATTTCCTTACCCTTCGCCTCTTTGGCAAGCTCGACGTGTACATCTTTGAGTTGCTGCTCGGATACAGCCGATGGGGCACCCATCATTACGTCTCTGGCGTCTCCGGTCTTCGGAAATGCTATCACCTCACGAATTACATCTTCGCCAGCTAAAATAGCGGCTAATCGGTCAATTCCCGGCGCCACACCTCCATGTGGCGGAGCCCCATATTCAAAAGCTTCGAGCATATGCCCAAACCTGCGCAGCTTTTCTTCTTCCGAAACGCCCAAAAGATTAAAAATTTTATCCTGAATTTCACGAGTGTGAATCCTGATAGATCCGCTGGCGATCTCAAAACCGTTCAATACCAAGTCATAGCAGTATGATCGGACCTCTTCTGGTTTACTATCGAGTTTATCGATATCTTCTTTGTTCGGCATGGTAAACGGATGATGAGACGACACAAGCTTCTTGTCTGCCTTTGAATATTTAAATAGCGGGGTATCAACAACCCAGCAAAAGCCGAACTCCTTCTTGTCTTCCTTATTCTTTCTAATATCCGGTTTGTCGTTGCCATATTCCTCCATCGAATCGGCAAACTTGATCCTTGGAAAAGGCTTTTCTGTAATTTTTCCGCCAGGGACTAGCTTTTTAACGATTTCTATCATCATCGGTTCGATAAGAGAGTAAATGTCTTCTTCTTCAATAAAACTCATCTCAATATCAAGCTGGGTAAACTCTGGCTGTCTATCGCCTCTCTGGTCCTCGTCGCGAAAACAACGGGCGACCTGAAAATATCTTTCAATTCCACCAACCATAAGAAGCTGTTTGAATTGTTGAGGGCTTTGCGGCAATACATAGAATTCCCCCGGGTAAATCCTGGATGGCACGATATATTCCCTTGCGCCTTCAGGAGTCGATTTTGTAAGATACGGCGTTTCAATTTCCCGAAATCCTCTCTCCCATAAATACTCCCGAACCGTTTTTACAATATCGTGACGAAGTGTGATGTTTTTAGCCATTCGTTCGGATCGCAAATCAAGATAGCGATATTTAAGTCGTAGTTCCTCATCAACCCCAAGAGTATTTTTGTCAATTTCAAAAGGTGGGGTTTTAGCTTTATTTAGAACCTTGAGATCTACAGCTTCCATTTCAACTGTGCCGGTGATCAAATCTTTGTTAATCATTTTTTCTGGTCGTGCATTGATTTTGCCTTCTATCGAAATAACCCACTCCGGCCGGATCTCAGAAACCTTTTCATAAGCTTTTGATCCAGGTACGAAAACGACTTGCAAAAGGCCCGACATATCTCGAAGATCGATAAAAACAATCTTACCATGATCTCGGCGAACATTTACCCAGCCAGATACTTTGACACTTTCGCCAATTTTTTTCACCGTTTCTGAAACTAGTATTCTTTTCATTTTATCCTCGCAATTTAGCGTTATATTTATCTTCAACCTCGCTGATAATATTTTGGATGATTTGGTCGGCCTCGTGATCATTGAGGGTTTTATCCGGCGCCTGTAAATAAATGTGGAAAGCAACATTTTTCTTATTCAAGCCAAACATATCTGAAGCAAATTCGTCGAAAAGCTCAACACGATTAATCAAGTTTGAAAGTTTGTAAATTTCGCTAATAATATTATCTGACTTGACATCGATATCCAAAATAAATGCCAAATCGCGTGTGACAGACGGAAATTTGGAAACCGGGCGAAAATGAATTTCTCGATCGCTGACTTTTAGATCAAGATCATCGTTGCTTGCGCTCATTCCGGCGATAATATCGGCGGTCTTTATTTCGAATACAAATGTATTCTGCTTCTTGATCTTGTATTTATTGGCGTCATCGCCGATTAATTCTTTAATTTCTATTGTGTTTTTAATATTTCCAAGCCTGGAAAGAGCGGCTTTTGCCGATTCAATTAGTTTTTTGGGATCTTTGCCTGAGGCTACAACACCGACCATGCTTGTCTCGTCGGTTTTGGTAAACACGTTTCCAATCTCAAACATCAGAACCGGATCGAAAGTAGGGTTTTTTGCAACTGATTTCAAAAGGCCGGGAATCAACGAATTTCTCATGTATTTATTTTCGGGCTGAACGGGATTTTTAACGACAAGTAAATTTTTATCGGAAATATCTAGATCACGAAGGTCATGTTCAGACATGAATGAATAATTGTAAACCTCTGAAAAACCAAGGTTTGCAAGAATATCCTTGATGTATTCCCTTTTGAAATAGTCTCCCCTTTTTGGTTTTAGATTGGTCTCTGGAAGATTGTGCATTGGAAGTTTATTATAACCATATATTCTGCCAACTTCTTCAGCGAGACAGCGAAAATCAACTATGTCGTGGCGAAATGTCGGGATAGCACATTTACTGCCCGATATCTCAAAACCAAGATTCTCCAAAACCTTATTAACCTCGTAATCCTTAAATTCGTGACCCAATAGATCATTAATGCCAGAGAAATTAATTTCAATTTCGTCTCTCTCCGGCTCGTTGCCCACAATCACGCATTCCCCTACTTCAGCATCCGGACAATATTCAAGGATCATTTGGGTTGCCTTGTTGAGTGCGCGCTCAATACCAGCGCTATCAATTCCACGCTCAAACCTGTAACTAGCATCTGTCATTATCTCAAGTTTTTTTGCAGTCTTGCGAATTGTTTTTGGATTAAACTGCGCAGCTTCAAGAATAATGTCGATGGTATCGCTTTCAATTTCTGAATTCTTACCGCCGATAATTCCGGCTATTGCGATCGGTTTTTCAAAGTCAGCGATAACAAGATCATCATCGGACAGAATACGAATTTTATCATCCAGTGAAATCATTTCTTCATTATCGCTAGCTGAACGAACGGCAATTTGATAATCTTTAATTTTTTTGGCATCAAAAGCATGCATCGGTTGCCCTAGATCGAGCATAATATAATTTGTAATATCGACAATATTATTGATCGGCTTAAATCCGCAGGCCAAGAGTCGATTGGCTATCTTGTTGTTTGATGGGCCTACCTTAATATTTTTAATGATTCTAGCGCCATATCGTGGACATTTATTCTTATCAAAAATCTCTATGTTTAGTTGGTCTTTTGTCTTATTTTTGGCATCAAATTTTATATTGGGATAATTAATTGTCTCCGATAACGTGGCGGCGACTTCGCGTGCCATACCGATATGGCTAAAGCAATCACCGCGATTTGGGGTTGGTTTGATGTCAAGGACAATGTCTTGTGATAAGATTTCCGAAATCTTTGTTCCCAATGGTGTATCGGGCGGCAAAATCTTGATGCCGGAATGATCATCCCCCACACCAAGTTCGCGCTCGGAGCAAAGCATGCCGGATGAAGCAACACCACGAATTACGGCTTCTGAAATTTCCATATCCCCTATCTTAGTACCGGGTTTGGCCAAGGGGACGCGTTGCCCAACTTCAATATTTGGAGCACCGCAAACAATCTGTATGTCATTTTTGCCATCATTAACCACAACTTGATGAAGCCGGTCTGCATTGGGATGTTTGTCAATTTGTTTAATTTCAACTACGATAACATTTCCGTCGATCTCACCGATAACATCCTCGACTTCCGTACCAGAAAATATAATCTTGTTAACTAGATCCTCGTCAGAAACATTACTATTTAGATAATCAACAAGCCAGCTTTTTAAGATTCTCATATAGCCTCTAAAATTGCTTTAAAAATCGAAGATCACTTGATCTAAACGTCCGAACGTCGGAAATACCATAACGAACCATGATTGGCCGCTCGACGCCAGGACCAAAGGCAAAACCAGTATATTTGTCAGGATCAAGCCCCATATTTTTAATTACAACTGGATTTACCATTCCTGCGCCGCCCAGCTCAAGCCATTTACCACGAAAGTTTGTATCAAACTCAATCGAAGGTTCGGTAAACGGAAAATGATGGGGGCGAAAACGCAAATCTATTGTTTCACCAAAAATTTCTTTGTAATATTCCTTCAGGATGTTGAAAAGTTGGCCGATATTTACCTTCTCGTCGATATAAAGGCCTTCAATCTGAACAAATGTTGTCTCATGGCCGGAATCAGTTGCTTCGTTGCGAAAACAAACTCCAGGAACAACTACGCGAAATGGCGGTTTGTGTGTTTCTCCATACCGAACTTGCGAATTCGAGGTTTGGGTCCGTAAAACTCGTCCATCTTCTAGCCAAAAGGTATCTTGTACATCGCGAGAGGGATGATCAGAAGGCGTATTTAAGGCATCAAAATTGTACCACTCAGTATCAACCTCGGGGCCTTCATAAACATCAAAACCGTGTGACTCAAAAAATTTGACCGACTTGCGAATTATTTGAGTAACAGGGTGTAAATTACCTCGTGTCATACTATTTTTACTTTCTTAGTTTGGAAAAATAATTCTAAAAGACCGATCACTAAAACAATTGGAATACCGATCCAAAAATCCAAAATTTTTACGCCGCGTAAAATGAATAACGAAGTGATAGCAGATGAAAACAACACTGCCTGACGGACTGATGGCCAAAATAGTGAAAAAATAATTTCAGATTTCTTCAGATAAATTTTTAGATAAAAAAGTATAATTGAAAACATTCCTGCCAAGCCCAAAAATAGAGACAAATAAAAGTATACAAAGTTAGCTACCGAGGCATCGAAAGGATTATAATTAAAAACACACAAAATGAATGAAGCGATAGCCACAACCGTGATTGAATATACAAAAAATAAATTTGCCTTCAGCATCAAGAACATAATATCAGATTTTAGCCGAAAAATTAAGAGTGATTATAGCTTTTTAAAAAGGTTATCAACCTTTTCTGCGTAGCTTTCATTAAGATCAAGAATAAATCTAAAATTTGGAATAATACGAAGCTTTATTTTCCCTGCCAGGTCTTTGCGGATTTCTTTTGCGTGAAAGTTTAGCTGATCGACAATTTTCTGATCATCATTTAATACACTGATATATATTTTTGAAGATGAAAGATCGGATGACGTATCAACCCTGACAATTGAGGCAATATTTCCCCCAATGTAGTCCAAAATACTAAACGAGAGCTTAGAAAGAATGAGTGCGTTGACTTGTTTAATGCGTGAGGAATCCATGGTTAGTCCTTAGTTTGTAGTCCTTAGTCTGTAGAAAATTCACTACGAGCTACGGACTACTTACTACTGACTGACTTTATCGCTTAGACCATTGTGGAGCACGGCGGGCACCTTTAAGCCCTGGCTTCTTTCGTTCTTTTTCTCGAGGATCACGCGAGAGCAGCCCGGCTTTTTTCAAAGATGTACGAAATTCTGAATTATATTCAACCAAAGCGCGGGAAATGCCGTGGCGGATAGCCTCTTTTTGGCTTTGAAATCCACCGCCGACTACCTTAGCAGATACAGCGAAAGAACCCTTCTTGCCAACTATTTCAAAAGGTAAAATAATTTCTTCTGAAAGATCAGTGGTTTTGTCGTTTATTGAACTCTCTTTTTTGCCCTCAAAAATACGAACGCGTGCAACTGCGCTCTTGCGCCTTCCGGTACCGAAATAATATTTTTCTTTTTTTGCGGTTTCTGCCATGTTCTACCTTACTTGTTTACAAATTTAACATTAACGTGCGGATGCTGGTCTCCGGCATAAACTTTAAGCCGATTAAGTTTTAAAGCTTGAAGCTTGTTTTTGGGTAACATTCCGGAAACAGCGTGCTTAATGATAAATTCAGGATTTTCCTCTTTAATATCTTTGTATTCTTTGGTTTTAAGATTGCCAATATAACTCGTGTGCTTATAATACCTTTTGTCGAGCTCTTTGTTTCCGCTAAGCTTAACATCTTTTGCATTGATAACAACAACATAACCACCAAGGTCAAGATTTGGTAAGTAATCCGGGCGGTTTTTGCCGTTTAGTATATCAGCAATTCGGGTGCATGAACGACCGAGAATTTGATCCTTCAGGTCGAAGATATACCAGTTTCGATTTTGTTCAGTTTTATTAGCCATATTATTTCTTTGTTATCTCTTTTTCACTAGTTTTCTTTGCAAGTTTCTTTTGGGAATCCTTTTTATCATCCGTGGCTTTCTCGGGTTCCTTGACGAAAACTTTTTTATCCACTAGCATAAGGCGCACGACCTGAGCATTGTCTCCAAGTCTTTTATGGAGCCGGTAGCTTTTGATAAATCCGGATTTTCTTTCAGAATATCGTTGTTTGAGGTCGGTAAGGACTTTGTCGGCGGCATTTTTATCAAAAAGTATGGAATAAATCTGTCTTTTTGCATGAAGGTCATCAAGTTTAGCTTTTACAATAATCTTTTCCACAAAAGCCTTAACTTCTTTGGCTCTCGGGGCTGTGGTGTCGATTTGTTCGTACAACAAAAGAGACGCCGCAGCGTTGCGAATTACATGCTCTCTATGCGCTTTTTTCATCCCAAGTTGTCTCATATTAACTCAGCTTCTCTTTTACCTCGTCAATTCCCTTTTGCCCAAGTCCCTTGATTTCGGATAATTTAAGATCGGACAATCTTTTAAGGCCAGCTATAGTTTTAATTCCGGCATTAACCAAAGCATTCGTGGTTCGTTGCGAAAAATTAGCGTCTTCAATTTTTGTTTTTGGGTCAAGTCCGATTTCGTCAGCTTCTTCTTCGCCACCCAACAATTCTTCTTCTTCTATTTCAACTTCGTTTTTTGGCATCTCGGTAAGCTCAAACGGAACCTCTTCATTGAAGGCAAAAGCCTTGTAATGATCAATCAAAATGTTTGACGCGGATATTAATGCATCATATGGAGCAATACTTCCGTCACTATCGATCTCAATGACCAATTTGTCATAGTTTGTCATCTGGCCAACACGGGTATTTTCAATATCCATTTTAACTCGGGTAATTGGGGAAAATGCAGCATCGATGTCAATTCGACCAATTTCTTTTCCTTTGTCGGTAAAGTCTTCGGTAGATCTAAATCCTCTGTCTTTTTCAATTGTAACTTCAAGTTCGAATTGAGCACCTTTATCCAGTGTGGCAATGTGAACTTCTGGATTAATTATTTCAATGCTAGAATTCTTAGAAAAATCAGCACCAGTGACTTCGCCGGGACCTTTTTTGGAAATCATCAATGCGGTCGGTTCATCACTATCTGATTTAACATTAATCTCCTTAAGGTTGAGCATAATTTCAAGGAGATCCTCCTTAACATGCGAGATCGCTGTAAACTCATGAGGAGCACCCTCAAGCTTAAAAGATGTGATCGCTGATCCAGGAATAGATGACAGTAAAACACGTCTTAACGCATTGCCAAGAGTAGCACCATAGCCAGGATAAAGCGGATCAATAACAAACCTGGATTTGTTATCCTCAAGCTTTTCCTCTCTAATTTTTGGCAGAGATATTTTCTCCATATTTATCTCCTTTTTATCTAGAGTAAAATTCTACGATTAAATTCTCATTAATATTTAGTTCGATTTCCACTCTCTCAGGTATGTGTTTTACTAATATTTCTTTTTTTGCATCATCTAAGGAAATCCAGTTTGGTGCAGCATTTTTTGTATTTTTAACAATCTCCAACGTTTTGGGATATTTCACAACATCGTTGGGTTTGACAATAATTGAAGGTGAAGTTGCTCGTTTGTTGTTTACATAAACACGACCGTGAGATGCTAGCTGGCGAGCCGTGGCATGCGAATTTACAATTCCACTTCGGAACAAAACATTATCAAGCCGTGATTCCAACAACGAAACCAGATTTTCAGCGGTATTTCCTGTTTTCCTGTCAGCGTTTTCGTAATATATTTTGAGTTGGGATTCTGATATACCATAAACTTTTCTGATTTTTTGTTTTTCGCGAAGCTGTTTGCCGTATTCAGATAGTTTGATTCGTGATGTCGGGCCATGCTGCCCTGGCACATAAGGTCTTTTTACAACTGCACACTTTGGAGAAAGACAACGCTCTCCTTTGAGCATCAATTTCTCTCCTTCGCGTCTACATTTTCTGCATCCATGATTCATAACTATACTCTTCTTTCTTTCTTCGCACGGCATCCGTTATGTGCAATTGGGGTGATATCTTTGATTGTCTCCACGGTAAGGTTGGAATTAATCAAAGCTCGAACGGCTGATTCTCTTCCTGCACCTACACCGGAAACAAACACTTTTACTTTGGAAAGGCCGTATGCTTTTGCTTTTTCAACAGCATCAGTTGCAGCAAGCTGCGCAGCATAGGGAGTAGATTTCTTCGTCCCCTTAAAACCAATCGAACCGGCAGATGCCCAAGTTACTACATTTCCATCTTCATCTGTCACGGAAATAATTGTATTGTTAAAGGATGACTGAATATAAATACTTCCAGAATAAACTGATTTTTTGACCTTTTTTCTTACCACTTTTGTGGCTTTTTTATCAACAGCTTTTGCCATTTATTTCCTCTTATGTCTTTTGAGCGGCAGGTTTACGCCCGGAGCCAACAGTAATTTTCTTACCACGTTTGGTTCGAGCATTTGTTTTGGTGCGTTGTCCTCTGGCTGGCAAACCTTTAATATGCCGAACCCCCCGATAAGCACCAACCTCTTTGAGCCGTTTAATATTTTGGCTAATCATCATCCTAAGATCACCCTCAACCTTGAATGCAGCAATAGCTTTTCTGATTTTCTCAACATCAGTCTCACTCAAATCTTTAACGCGAATATCGCCGCTTACGCCGGATTTTTCAATAATTTTTCGGCTGGTTGTACTGCCTATGCCAAAAATATATGTGAGGGCAATATTTAATTTTTTTTCGTTAGGAATATTTACGCCAGCTATTCTTGCCATGTTATCCTTGCCTCTGCTTGTGTTTAGGGTTTTCGCAAATCACAAAAATTCGTTCCTTCGCGCTTGTTCGTTTGGACTTGCCTTTCTTGCTGCGAGAAACGATTTTGCATTTGTCGCACATTTTTTTTACAGATGGTCTAACTTTCATTGTTTATATTCGGCTTACGCAATATCGCGAAATACAATTCTGCCTTTGGTTAAATCATAAGGCGACATTTCTATAGAAACCTTATCTCCAGGAAGAACGCTAATTCGATGCATTCGCATTTTTCCACCAAGCGATGCAGTAATTTCGTATCCTGAATCAAGTTTAACTAAAAAACTAGCATTGGGGAGGGTTTGGATTACCGCTCCCTTCGCTGTTATGACATTTTCTTTTTTCATACTACACAAGGGATAATATCATATTAAACGAGTAGAGTCAACACTGCTTATACGAATCCATACACTGATCAATACAATCGCTAATATTTGGCAAAATTACGTGTAATTTGGGTTGATTTAGGTATCCGATTTAAACTATACAGTTATAATTTCGCTTCTTTTACTGCCAATCAAAATTGTGTGTTCGAAATGCGCCGCTTTACTCCCGTCTAGTGTTGATACGCTCCATCCATCAGAGGATGTCTTAACATCGTGCGAACCCACAACAACCATAGGCTCAATTGCTACGGCGATTCCGGAAACAAGTTTTTCTCCTTCGTTTTTCCTTCCAAAATTGGGTATTTGTGGATCTTCATGCACATTACGCCCTACCCCGTGCCCAACAAGCGCACGAACAACACTAAAACCCTCTTTTTTAATATACATTTCAACAGCGTTTCCAATATCACCAGTGGTGTGGCCGGCTATTGCATTGGCAATTGCAATTTTAAGGGCCTGCTCTGTGACCTTAATAAGTTTCTCGTCGATTTTATTTTTTGGAGAGCCGGCAATTACACTCTTTGCCATATCCGTATTCATTCCGTGATAGTTAACGCCTAGGTCGACTGAAACAATGTCGCCTTCGCGAATAATTTTATTTGGATAAGGAATTCCGTGGACGATTTCATCATTTAGAGAGACGCACAAAGCAGCAGGAAATGGATTATCATCTCCGGGAGGATAGTTTTTAAAGGATGGAGTGCCACCTTGCTGCCTGATTGACGATTCGGCTATTTGATCCAATGAAGCCGCGGAAATCCCGGGTTTAATCGCGAGAATCACCTCAGAAAGGGCATTTTTGAGTATTTTGCCCGATTTGCGGAGTAATTTAATTTCGTTGCTACTTAATTTCTGCATTAATTACTTTTTCTTCAATTTCTTTTTCTACCTCGGGAATGGTTTGTTCGCCATTTATTTCAATCAAGATTGCCTGATTCTTAAACTCCTCAACAACATCGTCAATCCTTGGCTTGTAAATAGAAATTCTGTTCTCAACTACTTCGGCCTTATCATCAGCCCTTGAAATCAAAGAACCACCGCATGCATCACAGATTGTAGCTGTTCCGCCGATAAAGTTTTTGCCACATTTTGAACATACTTTTCGGTTTAAAATTCTATTGAGCGCAGATTCTGGTTCAATTTTAATCCAGACGCATACCGGTTTATCAATACCAAGATCCTTGCACATCTCAAAAAATAAGTCGGATTGGTTTTTTGTAAAAGGAAAATTATCTAAAACAATATCGCCCTCTATGCCATCAATATTTTTTTTAATGATATCAACGGCAATTTCATCCGGCTGTGGAATTCCCTTATCATAACGCTCTTTCATTTCTTTGTAGAATGGATCAGAAAAATCAGCATTTTCCAGCTCTTTTCGAATTAGATTACCCATACCAAAAACGGTAACTTTCATTTTTTTCGCCATTATTTCAGCTTGCGTTCCTTTACCTGATCCCGGTAACCCGAGAAAGCTGTAGACTGTTCTTTCTGACATTTGTTTTCCTTAAATTAACAATAATTATTCCTAAATTATCTTTTATTTTTAAATTAGTAATGATCGTATGTATGCATTAAAAGCTGGGCGGTAAGCTGTCTCATAGTGTCAATAATGACGGCAACGAGAATTAGTATGCCTGTTCCACCGATTGCAAGGGTAGAAATATTTGTTACCGATTGAACAATATATGGCAACACACCGATAAGGCCAAGGAATACTGCCCCCAGAAATGTAATTCTGCTAATAATTTTTCCTAAATATATTTTAGTTTCCGTTCCGGGCCTTAGTCCAGGTAAATAACCGCCCTGTTTTTGTAAATTTTCAGAAATCTGGTCCGGTTTAAACACTACCGATGTATAGAAGAAAGTGAACAAGAAAATCAGTATGAAATATATGATAGCGTAATACAAATTGTTGTTCACAAGTGTAACTATCCAAGTTGCAGCATGTTTTATCCAATCAGTTTTTGCGTTTTCAAGATATTTGCCGAGGACGCCTGGAATAACCATAATACTCATGGCAAAGATTATCGGAATTACCCCCGCTGTATTTACGCGAATCGGAAGATGAGAATCAACCGCGCCATATTGCGTAGCTCCTCTTGCCCGACGAGCATAAGAAACGGAAATATTTCTTTGGCCCTCGGTTATATAGATAATTGCTGCGACAATAAGGACAAGCAGAATGCCAATGCCAACAACGCTCAAGATTTTGGTAACATCGCCGGCAGTTAAAAGAGCGGCTGTATTTCGAAATTGGGTCGGAAATCCGGATAAAATACCCAATGAAATTATCAGTGAAATTCCATTGCCAATCCCTTTTTCGGAGATTAATTCACCAAGCCACATAAGAAGCATAGTACCAGCCGAAGCAGAAATCAGCATCATAATAAGATCAAACATAGTCCAAGATGGGACAATGCCTTGGCTGCGTAAGACTGCAAGCATAGCATAGGCCTGCAATATTGCGATGGGAACGGTGGCATATCTTGTCCATTGATTTATTTTTTGTTGGCCGGATTGGCCTTCTTTCTGAAGCTCCTCAATGCTTGGCACAACCATTGCTAAGAGCTGAAATATAATAGATGAGGTTATATACGGGCCAACCCCCATCAAAATGACAGAAAAATTGCTCATCGTGCCACCAGAGAACATATCAAGTAGTCCAAATATCTGGTTATTTTGGAAAAACAATTTTAGTTGGTTAAAATCTACGCCAGGCAACGGAACATGAGCAATTAGCCGCGTTAACAATAGCAGTGAAACGGCAATAATTACCTTGTTTCGTAAATCCTTATACTGCCAGATTTTAGTCAAAAAGTTCATACAAAAAAATTCCGCTTATTTAGCTCTTCGATTTTAACTTAATATTATGCGTAAGTCAACGATAAATTAGTTTGAAAGATTGAGACATGAGATGAAAACAACGATCGTAATCTAATATCTTGAAAATATCTTTATCCAAGAAAACGCCCGCTGAAAAGCTTCCAGTATGAGATTTAAGGCGGATTGCTGGGCTTTCTGGGTGATTACAGCATTGTCTTCCGATGTGCCAGGATTGCCGGCTTTGTCTTTGGATACGGCTCTTAAATGGTAGGTCTTGGTCGGATCAAGATTGGAGATAATGACAACATGGGCATTGGAATAGGATCCGTCTTCCTGGGTTTTGGAAGAATAATTGGAAGATGATACTCCTTCGCCGTATTCAACCTGAGAGGTAGAGGTTTCATCTGTGCGCCAGGAAACAACCACTTGGGCTTTACCACCATCGGATGATGTGCCGGTTTTGGATTCAATGGTAAGTTCTGTTACTTTTGGCGGACGGGAATCAAGAGCGGTTTTAAAAGTGTTGGTATCACTTGTGGCCTTGTTACCATATTGGTCTGTGCCTGAAGCAGTAAGAGTGTAGGAGGCGTTGTCAGAAAGATTTGCAATGCTGATTTCATGATCTTTCTTCATGTCGGAAGTAGCTACTTCTCTCTGTTCTCCACCAGATGGACCATAAAGGACAGATGAGGTGGTCTCGACATTGGTTGCCCAAGTTACCTTCATGCCAGCATAGGCCTGATCGTCAACGGGCTCAAAGCGAAGATTGGAGATGATGGGGATGGGGGGAGTGGAAAAATCCTTAAGGCCATAAAATCTTGTTCCGTCTTGAGCTGTCGCATCAACTCTTAATTGATAGCTGGTACCACCAGAAAGACCAGCTAGTTCTTTAGAAAATTCAGTGCTATAGGTATCACTGACAACAATTGATTGGCCAAGATCGCCAACACCAAATTCCAAATTAGTTTTTGCTGGATAAGTGGTAGTCCATGAAACGCTTGCAAGTGTTGGAGTCAAGACTTTGACTTCTAAATTTTTAATGCCTGGTGCCACCGCCGTGGTGGTCTCATGCCAGGCAGATTCTCCAGTGTTGGCAGAAGTATCCATCCATGTGACTTTGTAACGATAAGTGCGTTCCGGTTCGAGGCCAACCACCCTTACATTGTGGTTGATGTCAAAACCACCGAAGGCTTGTTCGGTGAGATATTCATTGCCCTCATAGACGATAACTGATCCTTTGGTGTTTTTGTTAGTCGTCCAGCTCACCGTGATCGATGACGGACCGGCAGTAACGTTCGGCCCATCGATGATGTTTACTACTCCAGTAGAGCAGTAAACTCCGGTCTGATAAGCAGAGACATTACCTGCATTGTCTTTCGATCTAATGTATATTACATTATCTCCTTCTTGATAAGGATGAAGGGAAAGCGTGGTATCGGCAGTAGATTGGACTTGGCCTTGAGAACCATTTTTGTAGTCATAACCAGCAATACCGGCACCGCCGGAATCTCCGGGAGCATCCCAGGTGGCGGTGAAGTCTTGGGTGGTGGAACAGCCAACAGGAGATAGATTGATATACTCCGGAGCAGGTGGCGGACCGCCATCATAGGAATACGTGAATAACTTGGTGGCGGGAGTTTGAATATTCAGGTCGTTATCTTCGGATTTAATAAGCAGATAATATGTGACTCCGGATGTCAAAGCGCCTGCTGGCACTTGGATATGTTGTTCTGTATCTGCTGCACCGGAATGGGCTTGATAGTGATATGCGCCACTTGATTCCAAAACACCAGATGTAGAGACGGGATCAGCTGAATCAGAGGTACCAAAGTAGATAAGGTAGCCGCGGATACCGGAACCCCCTTCTTCATCAGCCGCTCCGGCGAAGGTGATGTAGGGACTAGCACTATTTCCCCAGCCGGAGTCGGTAAACTCGGTGGTCTTTCCGGAGTCACTGTAGAAATGGGCAGAGGAGGGATTGGTGGGGGCAGTAGTATCTGATCCGGTATGAGTAATGGTGATATTATCCATCATCCCATCCCAGCGGTCGGTTATAGAGTTCACTCGGCTACCGATGTAAAAGTAATAACCACACGAAAGGTTCCCCCAAGGAGTATCATCAAGAAGAGACGCCACCTCTGTACTATTAACATTAAGTGATATTATTCCACTAGTCCCATCGTAAAGGACCTGAACATTATTCCAGCTCCCGTCCGCCAAACTAAGAGCTTGGGATTCCAAAACCAGCTTACGGCTTGCAGTTGTAAGATACATTCTAAGCCTGTAATCAAAGATGTCGTAGACCAATCGCAGTTCGTCTGTGCTCCCCTGGGCGTCAAAAAGTATCTTTTCTTTTGTAAAAGTCGACAAAAAGCCCGATCCGTCAATTTTTGTTTGGACAACTCGATTGTTTTGATAGTCAACAATATAGATATTTTCAGAAGTCACATCATAAGCAATTCCTCGGGGATAATTGAAATTACCGACTCCACTTCCGTTTGTACCGTAAGTTGTCCACCCGGTGCCATCCATCTTGGTTTTTACAATGCGATGATTGTTATAATCAGTCACAAAAATATTGCCACTTTCTGAATCGACCGTAATACCGCGAGGTCCATTGAAATTACCTGTCCCATTGCCAGCAGTACCGTAAGCTGTCCATCCTGTGCCGTCCATTTTAGTTTTGACAATGCGGTTGTTGCTATAGTCAGCGACATAAACATAATCATTGACTTGATCATAATCAATGTAGCAAGGATTGCTGAAGTTTCCTTCACCGCTGCCATTTGTGCCGTAAGCCGTCCACCCGGTGCCATCCATCTTGGTTTTTACAATACGGTTATTGCCATAATCAACGACGTAAACGTAATCACCAACTGAATCATAAGCAATACCATATGGATGATTAAAATTGCCAATGCCACTGCCCACCGTTCCGTAAGCCGTCCACCCGGTGCCATCCATCTTGGTTTTCACGATACGGTTGTTGCTATAGTCAGCGACATAAACATAATCACTTGCCGGATCATAGGCGATACCATATGGACCATTAAAATTACCTACTCCACTTCCAGTTGTGCCATATGCAGTCCACCCCGTACCATCCATTTTGGTTTTCACAATGCGGTTGTTGCTATAGTCAGTGACATAGATGTAACCACTGGATCGGTCATGAGCAATGCCTAGTGGTTGATTAAATCCAGCCGTACCCCTGCCATTTGTACCATATGCAGTCCACCCCGTACCATCCATTTTGGTTTTCACAATATTACGATTTCCAGAATCAACCACATAAATATTACCGCTCCCGGGGTCAAAAACAATACCAGCTGGTTCGGAAAATTTCCCTACTCCACTTCCGTTCGTGCCATATGCAGTCCATTCTGTTCCATCCATCTTGGTTTTGACAATACGCTTATTGCCAGTATCAGCAACGTAGGCATAATCACCAGTGGCGTCATAAGAAATACCCGATGGGTTTGAGAAATTGCCTACTCCACTTCCAGTTGTGCCATATGCAGTCCATTCTGTTCCATCCATCTTGGTTTTGACAATACGCTTATTGCCATAATCAGCGACATAGGCGTAATCACCAACCGGATCATAGGTAATACCGTATGGGCTACTGAAATTTCCTACTCCACTTCCGTTCGTGCCATAAGTTGTCCATCCCGTACCATCCATCTTGGTTTTGACAATGCGGTGATTGCCAGTATCAGCAACATAGAGATAGCTATTTGTCGAATCATAAACAATGCTATATGAAAGTCCAAAATTTCCTACTCCACTTCCGTTCGTGCCGTAAGTTGTCCACCCGGTGCCATCCATCTTGGTTTTGACGATGCGTTTATTGCTGGTATCCATCACATATATATACCCACTAGATGAGTCGTATGCAATTCCACGTGGATTATTAAAATTTCCTATTCCACTTCCGTTCGTGCCATAAGTTGTCCATCCCGTACCATCCATCTTGGTTTTGACAATGCGGTTGTTACCATAGTCTGCAACATAGACGTAACCATTGGCAGCATCATAGGCAATATTATATGGCAAATAAAGCTGTCCACTGGTGTCAATTGAATTTTTTCCATAATCATCTTTTTGAAAGTCCAAGGAAATAGAGCCTTTGGACGCAGATAGATTATCATTGGTAGCATATTTTAGAGTCTCGGCGCCATCGTAAGTATATTTAAGAGAACTTCCCGATCCACCCTCAGCATTCGTAGTTGAGAGGGTGGGAAAGGTACTATCCGTAGAAGCAGTCCCTAACCCAACAGAGTAATCTGCATTATAGCTTCCATTATCATATGAGGTTCTGAAAGAATCTCCTGCTTTGGTTCCTTTTGTAAATATTGGGAAAATATTGTAGGCTACCAAAAATATGATCGTGAGAGAAACGACCAAAATTCCCAAAATGCTCTTTTTGTGAATAATTTTTTTTATTTATTCCCCTCACATTTTTTAGTGACAAATACATTTTAACAAAATGTGGCATATCTCATCAATATTTGAAAGGAAAATGTAACTCATTGCCGTGTACACATGTAAAAATATGCTTACAGAGCGTCTAATTCTTTATTTTTGAATTTTGTAAAACAAAAACCGGCTTTTGCCGGAATTTGTTTAGACAAATCGATTGAAATTATTTAGAGCTTTTCTTCGCAGCAGATTTTTTGTCGGATTTAGCGGCTTCCTTTTTTTCAACCTTTGTTTCAGGCTTTACAAATAAAGAGGCTATGCTTTTGGAAGCTTTGATATCTAGAAGGGAAACCTTGACTGTAAGTTTGCCGTTGTTAAGTATCTTTGCTTTGCTGCCAGTTTCAATCAGCTTTTTCTCAACAAGTGATTTTAAGCTGACAACCTCGCCATCTTTGTAATTCTTGGAAATGTCGTCGAGGGAAATAACTCTGGCTTTATCATTAACTGATTTAAAGCCTCGAAGTTTCGGCAGGCGCATTGAAAGCGGTGTTTGGCCACCTTCAAAACGTTTGGGAATATTAAAACCAGAACGTGATTTTTGGCCCTTGGTTCCGCGCCCTGCTGTTTTACCTTGTCCCGCAGAAATTCCGCGCCCAATTCGCTTAATGCTTTTTTTGCTATATGATTTTAGTGATATTTTTTCCATGAGTTTGCCTATTTTTTAGCTTTAATTTTCGCTTTCGTGTCCTTCTTTGCCGGTTTGCTATTTGGTTTTATTGGCTCTGCTTTTTTTTCTCCAGTCTTTTCTTCAGCTAATTCAACTTTTACCTCTTTAACCTCAACGCGTTCGCTCTTTTTATCAAAATCTGAGATCTTGTCAACAACACGTGCACTAAAAGATTGTAAAGCTTTTATCGTGGCAGTAACGTTATTAACTTTGTTTTGGCTCCCCATTGATTTTGCCAAGATATCTGAAATGCCGGCAAGCTCAACCACGGCACGTACCGAACCACCAGCAACGATGGAAGTACCACTAGAAGCCGGCTTTAGAAGAACGATGGCTGCACCATATTTAGATCTGACTTCATGCGGAATTGTGCCTTTTATGATAGGAACATTGACTAGGCGTTTCTTTGCTTTGGTAGAAGCCTTTCGAACAGCGTCTGCAACTTCATTTGCCTTGGCAACACCCATTCCGACGCGGCCTTTTCTGTCACCCAAAACGATCAAAGCTCTAAAACGGATTCTTCGTCCGCCTTTTACAACTCTGGAGATTCTAGAAACCTCAATCACGCGCTCCTCAAATTCCTTTTCTTCTCGAGGTTTTCTGTCCCTGTGAGCAGATCTTGGCCTCATAATATTTTTTTCAAGTTCTTTGGGCATGTTTCCTCTTAGATGTTTAAGCCTGATTTTTTTGCTGCTTCTACTAATTCTTTTACCGCACCATGATAGCGATATTCCGATCGGTCCAAAACAACACTTTTGACTTTCTTTTCTGCAGCTTTTTTGGCGATCTCTTCGCCGACTTTTCTAGCCATATCGGTAAGCTTGCCATCTCCTGCCTTAAGCGTTGATACAGCGACCAAGACATTTCCTGTTTCCGAATCGACTATTTGGGCGTACATATTCTTATTTGAGCGTACTACAATAAGCCTTGGCAAATTTTGATTGGCACTGTTAATTTTCTTGATTTTATTTCGAACGTTTGCCATTTATGCTGCCTTTCCTGCAGACTGAGCAGTTTTACCGGCTTTTCTGCGAATGACTTCTTCACTATATTTAATGCCTTTGCCCTTATACACCTCTGGTGGCCTGACTTTTCGGACTTTGGCTGCAAATTCACCAACTTTTTGCCTGTCAATTCCTTCGATAACAATGGAATTTTTAACCACATTGACCGCAATTTCCTCTGGGATGTCGAGCTTTATCTCGTGTGAATAACCCATGTTGAGAATCAATTCTGTTCCTTCAACCCGAACACGATAACCGGTACCTTTGAATTCGAGTGTCTTTTTGGCACCCTTAGACAAATCAGCAATAATTCCAGAAATAAGGCGGGTTATAAGCCCATGCTGTGATTTTTCAAATTTTGAATTTCCATTTCGGCTTGTCGTGATAATACCATTTTCTATCTTTACTTTAATTTCATCCGGCAAATCTAAAATTCTTTCACCTTTTGTTGATTTTGCAATAAACTTGTTATTTTCAACAGATATTGTGATATTGTCATCAGTTTTAATTGGTCGTTTTCCTAGTCTTGACATATTTCCTACCAAATTTCACAAATTAATTCACCACCGATATTCGTTTTCTTGGCTTCGCGTCCAGAAATCACACCGACTGGCGTTGACATTACGATGAGTCCCAGGCCACGCAAAGGTTTAGGAATATCGTTGGCTTTGACATAAATGCGCTGTCCCGGCTTACTCAATCTCTTTAAATGCATCATTTTACCAGCGCCAAACGTAACAAGAAGCATCTTTTGGTTCTTAACAATTTTTTCAGAAACCGCAGAAATAAACCCTTCCTTTAGGATCACGTCCAAAACCGCTTTCTTGTGTTTCGAGTAAGGCAAAACTGCTTCGGTTTTTCCGGCGCTTAATGCGTTTTTCAATCTGATTAATAAATCTGCAATTGGATCTGACATATTGTCTCTTAAAGTTTAATTGATATATTTTCTGTGTTTAAAATTCTGTACAATTTACCAGCTGGACTTGGTTACGCCAGGTATTTCTCCACGGCTAGCTCGCTCTCTAAAGCAGATGCGGCACATATCATACTTTCTTATGTAAGCACGCGGCCGTCCGCAAAGCTTACATCTTCGTATTTTACGTGTGGAAAATTTTGGCTTTCTATTCGCCTTTACAATCATCGATTCTTTAGCCATTATTTGCTCCCTTCTTGTTTTTCAAACGGGAATCCTAGCGCAGAAAGCAATGCCTCACATTCGGCATTATTCTTGGCAGTTGTATTAACATTTATCTGAAAACCGAAATTCTCGGTTACATTTTCAAATTTAATTTCGGGCATGATTGTATGCTCAGAAATTCCAAGCGAATAATTGCCCCTGCCATCGAATCCATTTCGGGACAATCCCTTGAAATCTCTAACGCGTGGAAGAGCGACATTGGCTAGGCGGAAAATAAAATCATACATTTTCTCGCCGCGTAGTGTTACTGTAAGGCCGACTGGCTGGCCAATTCGCAGCTTAAATGCAGAAACTGCTTTTCTGGATTTGTTGATTTTAGGTTTCTGGCCAGTAATTATTGCCAGGTCATTCTGAATTTTTTCAATTGCTTTTTCTTCTTCTTTGAATTTGCCAACACCCGAGGATACAACTACTTTTGTAACTTTCGGTGTTCTTTCGATATTGGTAAAAGAGAGAGTTTTTTTGAGCTCTGGCCTGATCGTGTCATAAAATTTTTCTTTCAAAGCGGTCATTACTTGGCTCCTCCCTCAATTGACTGATTGCATTTTTTGCAAATTCGAATTTTAGCATCATTCTTTATGCTGTATCCGACTCTTCCTGATTTGCCGCAATTCGGGCAAATGACAGCAACATTGGATGCGTCAAGCTTTTTGTTGATGTCGATTATTCCACCCTGCGGGTTCTTGCGGCTCGGCTTAACATGTTTTTTCATGATATGAACGCCTTTTACAGTAAGTTTATTTTCGGTGGCAAAAACACTATCAACTATGCCGCTTTTTCCGCGGTCTTTGCCAACTTTTACCAATACATTGTCATTTTTCTTAATTTTCATCGTATTTACTTTATGAACTTTATAAACTTTATGGACTTAATAGACTATAATACTTCGGGTGCTAACGAAATTATTTTCATGTAGCCATTTCTTATCTCGCGTGGAATAGGCCCGAAAATACGCGTACCTCGTGGATTTTTATCATTGTCGATAATTACCGCAGCGTTTTCATCAAACCGGATATATGAGCCATCTTCGCGGCCAAGTTCTTTTCTTGTCCTCACTATCACTGCTTTTACAACTTCCTTTTTCTTGACAGTTCCGCGAGGAATAGCGACTTTCACCGATGCGGTAATAACATCACCAATCTTGGCTGCATCTCTTTTTTTGTGTCCCAAAATAGTAATGCATTCGATTTCCTTTGCACCAGTATTGTCTGCAACTTTTAATCTTGTTCCGGGCTGAATCACTAGCTAACCTTTCTTACCGCTTCAAAATGCTTATTTTTTGAAAGTGGCTTTGTTTCTTTAATTTCAACAACATCACCTGTTTTATATTCGTTCTTCTCATCGTTGACCAAGTATTTCTTTGAAACCTTATACTTCTTTTTATAAAGGCGATTTGTCTTGATCCGGTCAACCGAAACGGTAATGGTTTTGTCTAAACCATCAAACACTACTTCGCCAACTAAAATTCTAGATGTTTTTTCTTCTTTCATTTTTACTCCGCACTCGCATTCTTAATGGTAAGAAGCCGAGCAAGTTTCTTTTTATTATCGGAAATCTGAGCGTGATTTGAAGATTTTCCTGCTTTAACAGAAAGGCTTTTTACGGCAATTTCTTTTCTGGCTTTTGCAATTTCTGCCAAAATCTCAGTATCTTTCATATTTTTTATTCTTTTCAATTCTTCGGTTTTTTTCATTATTCTTCCTTTGTGAGAAATTTGGTCTTGACGGAAATTTTATGCTGAGCTAGTCTCATCGCTTCTTTTGCTATGTCGTAAGGTACGCCATCCATTTCAAACAATATTCTGCCTGGGCGAATAACTGCCACGAAGTGGTCAAGTGCGCCCTTGCCCGAACCCATCGGTACTTCTGCGCTAGTTGCAGTTACAGGTTTGTTCGGAAAAACCCTAATCCAGATTTCACCACCGCGCTTGACATATCGAGTCATGGCGCGCCGTGCAGCTTCGATTTCACGTGCGGAAATCCAGCCATCCGACAAAGCCTTGATTGCATACTTACCAAAGGAAATTTCTGATCCGCGATATGCCAAACCTCGGCGCTTGCCGCGCTGTTCTTTCCTGTGTTTCATTTTCTTTGGCATTAACATGTGAATAATCCTTCGTGTATATTATTTCTCGGTTTTTGCAAATTCAATTTCTCTCTCGCCGTTATAAATCCAAACCTTGACGCCGATAATTCCGTAAGTTGTAAGGGCGGTTACATAAGAATAATCAATTCCACTCTTGAATGTTGAAAGAGGAACAGTGCCCAGGATCACCTTCTCGGTCCTAGCAATATCGGCTCCATTCAAACGCCCTGAAACTTGAACCTTAATGCCGCGAACCCCAGATTCTTTTGCCTTCTCGGCAGCTTGTTTCATAGCCCGCCTGAATGGCATTCTTTTTTCAAGTTGGAAAGCAACATTTGAAGCGACATAAGCAGCGACTGTTTCCGGTTTTTTTACCTCAACAATGTTGATTCTGGCCTTACCACCGGTTTCTTTTTCTACGAACTCTTTAATTTTTTCAGAACCGGCACCGCCGCGGCCAATTATAACACCGGGCCTTGCGGAATAAATTGAGACGGAAATCATATTCGCATCACGATCAATGATCACATCAGTGACGGCAGCGCTTTTTAAGCGGTCCTTGATCTTGTCGCGAAGTTTTATATCGGAAATAAGGTTTTTAGCGTAGTTTTTGCTCTCAAACCATGTTGATTTCCAACTTTCGTTAATCTTCAAACGTATCGATTTTGGATTTACCTTCTGTCCCATAATTATTCCTTTGCTTGCTTCGTAGAAGCCTTTTTAGCTTTAGGCTTTGCTGTATCAGCTTTCTTGTTTTTTCCGACACTTTCGGTCGGAACTCCGACATCCGCCTTCGGCGTGGTCGTCGGAGCTTTTTCAACTTTATTAACTTCTGCTTTTTCAGCTTTGTTTGCCTCTTTTTTCTCGACTTTAACTTCTTCTTTGGATGATTTCGTTTTATTATTGGCTTTTGTGGCTTCGATTTCATCAGACAAAGTAAGAGTCAAGTGGCACATTCGTTTCTTAATCGCTGTGGCACGGCCCTTTGAAACAATTCTTCGTCTTTTCAGCCGTGGGCCTTCGTCACACTTGATGTTTTTAACAAAAACGTTTTCTGTATCCAATTCCTGATCCTTGTAGGCAGCGATGCCGGATTTCAAAAGCGAATACAGGTCATTAGAAACGGCGGTTTCGGCATATTTGAGAATTGCCAATGCTTCGGAAGCATTTTTTCGCTTGATTCCGAAAAGAACCGGACGAACTTTCCTTGGTGAGACTCTCAGATACATTTTTTTAACTGTAATTTCCATATTTCTTGTTGTAAATTATTTTATATTATGCCCCAGCTTTTGCCTGTTCTTTGGCCATTTTACCACCATGCCTGACAAACTTTCTGGTAGGCGAGAATTCACCCAGCCTGTGCCCAACCATATCCTCAACTATAAATACCGGAATATGTTCTTTGCCATTGTGGACTGCGATTGTCACTCCCACCATTTCAGGCGAAATAACACAAGCTCGCGACCAGGTTTTGATCGGTTTTCTGTCTCCAGACGCCTTAGCAGCCATAACTTTGCGAAGAACGCGTTCATCTACGTATGGGCCTTTTTTGAGTGAGCGTGACATTATTTCCTCTTCTTGACGATTAATAAAGCTGACTTTTTATTTCTCTTTCGAGTCTTGTGGCCGAGCGCCGGCATACCCCAAGGCGTTTTCGGATACTTAAGACCGATTGAGGTTCCACCCTCACCACCACCATGCGGGTGATCGCAAGGATTCTTCGCTTTACCTCTAACGTGTGGTTTTCTGCCAGAAAGGCGAACTCGGCCAGCTTTACCAATGGTGATATTGCTGTGATCCGAGCAGGAAACCGCACCTATTGAAGCAAAACACTCAACACTAGTTTTTCGAATTTCACCAGAAGACATGCGGAGCTGGGCAAAATCCTTGTCAATGCCAAGAAGAATGCAGTATGCGCCGGCAGATCGAACCATCTGCCCGCCGCGTCCAGGAACCATTTCAACATTGTAAATCTGAGTTGATGCCGGGATATTTTTGATTTTCATCCTGTTTCCGGTACGAATTGCAGCTTTTTCGGAAGCAACAATGCTTGCGCCTTCCTTTAATCCCTCTGGAGCAAGGATATAAGACTTTTCGCCGTTTTCATATTCAATAAGGGCGATGTTGGCGGTTCTATTTGGATCGTATTCGATTGCAATAACTTTTGCTTTTTCATCAAGTTTTTCTGTTTGTTTGAAATCAACAAATCTAAATAGTTTTTTGAATCCGCCCCCACGGTTTCGGGCTGTCATTCTGCCAGAATTATTTCTGCCGGCAGTATTTTTCCCACCAAAAGTAAGGCTTTTTTCTGGAGCTTTTTTGGAGACGCCTGAAACCAAGACGCTCATTTGGCGCCTGGCATTGCTTGTGGATTTTATAACTTTGATTGGCATATTTATTATCTAATAACTAATAACTTAAATGTAATAACCTTATTCTTATCTAACAACCGAATGAAATATTCCTTTGGTTCTTTGTTTTTCGCTTTTAGTTATTAGTTTCAAGTTAATAACTATTTATTTGTCGTTCTGCCCCCGAGAAGACCTTTTTTCGGTTCGCGGATGGTAGTTTTGACATCTTTATTTTCAATTACTTCTTTTTTCTCGATTTTGGCAGCTTGTTTCTTTTCGGCCTTGTTGTCTTTCTTGTCACCCTCAACCTCAAAGATATCTATCGAATCTTTTTTTGCCAAAGTCACAATGGCTTTCTTGTAATCCTGCCTTTTGCCAGCGCCTTTCTTGGTCCGTTTGACTTTACCAATAATGTTCGAGGTATTTACAGACAAAACGGATACGGCATAAATCTTCTCAACGCTTCTTTTGATCTCATCCTTGGACATATCCTTTGAAACGATGAAGGTATATTTCGATTTCGAAGCTTGATAAAAGCTTTTTTCAGAAATGATGGCTTTATTTATCATTATCACTTCCTTTTTCAACAAACATTTCATCGTAAGCTTTTTTGGTCATGACGAGAAAATCAGATGAGGTAAGCGAAATCATATCTATATCGGATTTACCCATGATGGCGACATAAGGAAGGTTTCGAAATGCGCGCGCCGAGTCAGCTTCTGATCCGGCAAGAAAAAGTGAAATTTTTCCTTCAAGCCCGAGTTTGACAAGCAGTTTTTCGGCTTCCTTGGTTTTGGCATCTTTGATATCGATCGAATCGATAATAAGGAGCCTTTTGTTCTTGGCAAAGAAACCAAAAACTGAATATCTTGCTTTGGCGCGGAACTTCTTGTTAAGCCTTGTGGAAAAATTCTGGTCGCGGGATGGACCGAATGTAACTCCACCACCAACCCAGAGAGGCGATCTGTTCGATCCAGCTCTGGCATTCCCGGTGCCTTTCTGTCTCCATGGCTTCTTGCCGCCGCCGGAAACTGCACTTCTATCCTTGGCATCAGCGATTGCCGATCTTTGGCAATTACGAATGTAATTGATATATTCGGCAAGATGCTGAGCGTTTAAGCTTTCATCAAAAACCGGAGAGAGGGTAATCTCTTTTTCAGATGGGCCGGTTTTTGTGTAAAGTTTAAGTTTCATATTTTTAGTTTGTAGATAGTAGTCCGTAGTCCTTAGTTGGTAGATTCCTGTGTTTCTGCCTTTTTAATAACGCTGATTTTAATTTTTGAGCCTTTAGGTCCCGGAATTGATCCTTTGATCAAAATCTCGCCAGAATTTGTATCGATATCAAATATTTCAAGATTCTTCTGCATAACTTGCCTTGCGCCTAAGTGCCCTGGCATCTTGCGGCCAGCAACAACACGCTGTGGATATCCACCACCGATTGAGCCAGGTGCTCTGTGATGATTTGAACCATGGCCCATCGGACCGCGGGAAAATCCATGGCGCTTGATAACGCCGGCAAAACCTTTGCCTTTTCCCGTACCAACAACTTCTATAATATCACCGCTATTTAAATCAAATTTAACATTGTCGCCAGCCTTATAAGATTTGGCATCTTCAGTGGCAAATTCTGAATATTTTGCCTTGGCATTTTTCTTGTCAGGGGCAGGGACAAACTCAACCTGAACGCCATTGTAGCCATTTTTTTCTTCAGTTAAGACCTGAGAGACTTTAAGATCGAGCAAAGCAAGCTTGGTTGCAGCAAAAACTTTACCTTCGCTATCGAAGACTCGTGTCATTCCTACTTTTTTGGCAATTGCAAACGGCATAATATATTTCTACTTAACAAGGCCAACAATAATTGACCTGGAACCTCCACCCTCTGGGTGATGTTATCCATGGTCAAGTTGTATAACTTATCAAGTTGTTACCCCGAGGACTAACGCTATTCGGGGCAACTAATTTAACAAGTTAAAGATTACTACATTTTGATCTCAATGTCAACGCCAGCAGGAAGATCGAGGGACATCAAGTTGTCGATCGTCTTTCCGGATGGATTCAAGACGTCGATAAGCCTTTTGTGGACTTTCATCTCAAATTGCTCGCGGGAATCCTTGTGAACGTGCGGGGATTTGATAACGGTAACCTTGGAAACTTCGGTTGGAAGCGGTACCGGCCCACAGACGCTTGCGCCTGATCTGACAACTGTTTCGATAATCAGCCTTGCGGATTTATCGATAATCCTGTTGTCGTAAGCCTTGAGCTTAATTCTGATCTTTTGTTTTACTTCTTTTGCTTGGGTTGGCATGATCGAATTTCCTTATTTGGTAATCTTGGTAACTACACCTGCACCAACGGTCTTGCCACCTTCACGGATAGCAAACTTAAGTCCTTCTTCCATAGCGATCGGCTGGATAAGCTTGACCTGAACGTTGACAGTATCGCCTGGCATAACCATTTCTTTGTCAAAGGTGATTTCACCGGTAACATCAGTGGTTCGGATGTAGAATTGTGGTTTGTAGCCTTTGAAGAATGGGCTGTGTCGTCCACCTTCCTCTTTGGTCAATGCATAGATTTCAGCATCAAACTCGGTATGAGGAGTGATTGTGCCCGGCTTGGCAAGCACCTGGCCGCGCTCAATATCTTCACGCTCGATACCTCGAAGAAGAACACCGACATTATCACCAGCTTGGCCTTGGTCAAGCATCTTCTTGAACATTTCAACACCGGTAACAACTGTTTTGGTAGTCTTTTTGATGCCGACAATTTCGATTTCATCGTTGACCTTTACAATACCGCGGTCAATTCTACCTGTGGCAACAGTGCCTCGGCCTTTGATCGAAAATACGTCTTCAACAGGCATAAGAAATGGCTTGTCGATTTCACGTTTTGGCTCTGGAACAGCTTCATCAAGAGCATTCATAAGGTCATCAATTGATTTGACAGCATCTGCATTGCCCTCGAGTGCCTTAAGAGCGGAACCGCGGATGATTTTGGCATTGTCGCCATCATATTCGTATTTGGTCAAAAGCTCGCGGATTTCCATCTCGACAAGGTCAAGAAGCTCGGGATCGTCAACCATGTCGGTCTTGTTCATGTAAACGATGATTACAGGAACGCCAACCTGGTTGGCTAGAAGAATGTGCTCGCGAGTTTGCGGCATCGGTCCATCAGCAGCGGACACAACCAAGATCGCACCATCCATCTGTGCGGCACCGGTGATCATGTTTTTGACATAGTCAGCGTGGCCTGGGCAGTCGACGTGTGCGTAGTGGCGTTTTGCTGTTTCGTACTCAGAGTGGTGAGTAGCGATAGTAATACCTCTCTCACGCTCTTCTGGGGCATTGTCAATTTCTTCAAACTTTTCAACGCGCGCCATTCCTTTGTCGCCTTGAACCTTCAAGATTGCCGCAGTCAGGGTTGTTTTACCATGGTCGACGTGACCAATGGTACCAACATTGACGTGAGGCTTTGTTCTTTCAAACTTTTCTGCAGCCATTTTGTTGTCTCCTGATGTGGCAAGTAGCTTGCCTCATCTATTAATTAACATTTTTTGCGCTATCGCTATATTAACCTAAAAACTCATTTTACGCAAGAGGCAAGCTCTCGCTAATTTCAAATATCAAATTTCTAATTTCAAACAAAATTTTTTAATGTTCAAAATTTGATATTTTATTTGTAATTCGTCATTCGGATTTTGACATTTTGTTTGTCATTTTACATTTGTAATTTGACATTTCAATTGTCATTTGTCATTTGTAATTTGACATTTACTTGGCTTTTCCCTCAATAATCTGCTGTGCAACATGCGGCGGAACTTCGGCATATTTCTCAAATTCCATCGTGTTTGAAGCTCTACCCTGTGTCATCGAGCGAAGCGAAGTGGTATAGCCGAACATCGAGCCAAGTGGCACAAGCGCATGGACAAATTTGACGCTGCCCTTATCCCCCATCTCAAGAATCTGGCCGCGCTTCGAATTAAGGTCGCCCATAACATCGCCCATAAAATCTTCCGGGGTAAGGACTTCAACCTTCATGATAGGCTCGAGGATCACAGGATCAGCCTTCTTGAAACCATCCTGGAACGCCATCGAACCGGCAATCTTAAAGGCCATCTCAGACGAGTCAACTTCGTGGAATGAACCATCAAAAAGGTCGACTGCGACGTCAACAACCGGGTATCCGGCGATCACACCCTTACTCATTGCCTCTTCGATACCTTCATTGATCGGATTGATGAATTCACGAGGAATAGCGCCGCCAACGATGTTATTGATAAACTCATAACCTTTGCCGGCTTCCTGTGGAATAACCTTGATAACAACATGTCCGTATTGGCCGCGCCCACCGGTCTGGCGGATATATTTGCCTTCTTGGGTGACTTCTTTGCGGCAAGTTTCGCGGTAAGCAACCTGCGGCTGGCCGACGTTGGCCTCTACCTTAAATTCACGTTTCATGCGGTCAACAAGGATCTCAAGGTGAAGCTCGCCCATACCGGCGATGATAGTCTGGCCGGTTTCCTGATTGGATGAGACGCGGAAAGTCGGATCTTCTTCAGCCAAACGCGCGAGTGCGATGCCCATTTTCTCTTGGTCAGCCTTGGTTTTCGGCTCGATAGCCACTTCGATAACAGGCTCCGGGAAAGTGATCTTCTCAAGAATCACCGGCTTTTCCATATCGCAAAGAGTTTCACCAGTTGTGGTGTTTGATAAACCGACAGCGGCAGCGATTTCACCGGCATAGACCTCATCTACCTCTTCGCGGTGATTGGCATGTAAGCGGACGATTCGGCCGATGCGCTCTTTGCTACCAGTAGATGAATTTAAAATGTATGAACCCTTCTTAAGGACGCCGCGGTAAACACGGAAAAAGATCAATTTGCCAACGAACGGATCAGCAGCAACTTTAAATGCTAGTGCCGCAAATGGCTCGTTATCATCGGCTTTGATCTCGATTTCCTCACCGGATTTCGGCTCGATTGCCTTGGCTGGCGGAACATCAAGAGGGGAGGGTAGGTAATCAACGATAGCATCCAAAAGTGAGATTACGATACAACCACGGCCATCGCCACCAAGAACCGGGTAAAAAGTACCGGTCAGAGTCGCTTTGCGAATTAGATTGATAAGCTCGGACTCGGAAATTTCCTCGCCGTTCAAATATTTCTCCATCATCGCATCATCAAATTCGACAACTTTCTCGATAAGCTCTTGGCGATACTTTTCAGCCTTCTCTTTGAGATCGGCTGGAACTTCGCCGGGTGTTAGCTCTTTATCATGATATTCCTTGTATGTGTAGCCCTTCATGCGGACCAAATCGATAACGCCGTTAATAGACTGCTCAAAACCGATCGGGATCTGAATCGGGAAACAATTCGGCGAAAGACGTTCGCGCATCGAGTCAAGCGAGCGGTAGAAATCACCGCCTGTCTGATTGATCTTATTGATAAAGCACATTCGAGGAACAGTATATTTATCAGCCTGACGCCATACAGTCTCGGACTGCGGCTCGACTCCCATTTTGCCATCGAAAATTACGACTGCCCCGTCAAGAACACGCAAAGAGCGCTCTACCTCTACGGTAAAGTCCACGTGGCCCGGAGTATCGATGATATTGATTCGATTGTTCTTCCAAAAAGCGGTGGTAGCGGCGGATGTAATAGTAATGCCGCGCTCACGCTCCTGCTCCATCCAGTCCATGGTAGCTTCACCTTCGTGAACTTCGCCGATTTTGTGAGTTCGACCCGTGGTGTACAAAATACCCTCTGTAACAGTGGTTTTTCCGGCGTCGATGTGAGCAATAGTGCCAAAGTTTCTAACTTTTTCTAGTGGATAATCTCGTCCCATAATCTCTCCAAAAATGAATTTATCTGTGTCTATCTGTGAAATAGATCTGTGAATGTTTCATCATCTTAAATGCAAAATAAAAAATTCCCCTCATTGCTAGTCAATTGTAGCACTTTTATTCTATAATTGTCAAACTCTCATGGTCATAGTCGGCAATGTCTAAAATTCAAAAAAACCAGCAAATAACAAAATAATTAGACTTTGATATTGCCTTCATGGTTTAGTTCTTTTTCAAATTCGGATTTCAAAAATAGTAGTTGACTAAACGAATCCTGGTCTTCTTTCAAAAGATTTTGAATTACGTTTGTAATCGTCTGATTACCATACACCCTTGGGAAAAGAATCTTGAAGTGACTATAATATAGATTAAAATCTATTAAGTTTTCCCGAAGCTCCGCTCCGGAAATTTCAAAAAAAGACAAAACATTGTCAAGTGGCGTAAAATTTTTTTCATGTTCAAGACTTGTTCTCCCGTAAATTATAATATTTTTTAGCTCTTCACTAGAAAGATTCGCTTGTTCAATTTTTTTAGCATACTCGGGGTTCGTCGCTGTTATCAAATCAACTTTAACATTATTATTAAAGTCCTTAATCAAGACGAGAGTATTTGACAATCTACTGTTCCTTTCATCCCGGTCTAGTAGTTTTCTCTCGTGCTGTAGCTGTTTCTGCTGAATTTGTTTAAGCCAATATGTTTCTTTTGTGTACTGCAGAATAGCGATAAAAGTTAGAAACAAAATTTGGGCAGAGATATAGTCTGTCAAACTAACATTGCCCATCGCAAAACAATATATAAGTAGCCCTGACCCAATAATAAATAGTAAAAAATTCATCGAATCAAAAAAGTCTAATAAAAAATATTTCTTCCACCACTTCTTAATTTCACGAAATTTTTTGTTGATTCTGGTCAACTGCTCATTAGTGTTTTGCATAAGTACTTTGTCCCAAATATTCTATAATAAATCTTAGTAAGATAAACTTGTCCTAAGTCTGATTTTTCGACGATAGCTCTACCGGATCAGTTCGTGTTTGAAATATTTTTCTTGGAACTCTACGGCTTTTTCGATTTCTTCGTCGAAATAGTCCCCGTCGTTGGCGGCACCAACCAATTTGTCTTCATTGTCATCTGTGCGGTGGATAATAGCGATGATTTTCACCTGTACTGATTCAACCGGCTTGTCTTCACCAAGAACAAAGACATCAATATCGTCGCCGTCGCCGGCTTTTATCCCTTCGATATAGCCATAATTAATCGGGTAAATGTGGTCGGGGTATTTAGGATGAGCCGAGCCGAGCGGCCGATCTATTGTGACATTGTACTCTCTACCTAAAAATTTTTTATAATCCATTGAATCCCACCTAAATTCTGTCATTTGTTTATAAGACGTTCTCGGATCATATCGGGATAGCCGCATTTATCGAGGCGATCGGATTTTTTGAAGCCAAATAGCTTTTCAATCTTCTCAACCTCTGAAATACTTGGTGATTCAATTTCTATAAAGTTGCCGAGATCTACTACTTCGTCAATCACGATTTCCGAATCACCATAGATATAAACTCTGCGCTTTTTATCCACAACGACATCTATATCATGGCCGATTTTTTGTAATATTTCTTTTGCCATTTTGGCATCATCAATAGACATTTCCCATTCATCGGTCCGAGCATATGACGGAACGAAGTGATAAGCGAGTTCCTTTTTGTCTCCTTTTTCCCTGACTCTAAGATATTTGCGTCCCTCGGCGTTGTCCGGAACGAGAAAATACGTGTCGATGCAGCGAAACTCTTTGACATATTTTGCGTCTATTTGATCCAACTTTTTGATAACTGCATCAGGATCGTCAATTTTGTACTTTAGTTCAATTTCAACATTTGGCATGGGATTTTATATCTCCAATTAATTCTGGAAATTCATCTTGATTGAAGTGCCCGCGGTCTTCGAAGACCTGGGATTTGGCACTTGGCAGCTGCTTTTCAAATACCGCAAGCTCCGAATACGGCACTATCGGGTCGTCTTTGCTTTGATACAAGAAGATATTTTTCGCCTGTTTTTCGATATTGGAAAGCGAGTCTGGAAGCCTGAAATCTTCACAATCTGCAGTGTTATTATGCGGTGGAGCTACCAGATGAAGTGATTTGATCTTCTTCGGAAAGTCATTCTCAGCCAGGTATTTGGCGAGGAACATGCCGCCAAGAGAGTGGCCTATTAGAACCACGTCGTCGTTTAGGAACGGAAACATGCGCTCAAACCAGATTTTCCACTCCTTATATTTCGCATCATATTTGTTTGGCATTTGGGGGTTGAAAACCTCAAAATCATCGCCGAGTACGGACTGAAGTGAAATTTTCCAGTCATACCTGGTTTTAAACTTCTCTGGTCTTACTTCCCAGGTTTTTAGCGAGTTCAGATAGTCTTCGTACGTTTTGAACGAATCCCCGCCATGCATCACAACCACTTGTTTCTTTGCCATTATTGAGTCCACAATTAATTATTTCTACCTTAACACTACGCTCTGGTATGATGTTTTTCAAGCTTTGGTGATCAATATTCCAATTTATATCTCCCGTTTATCAAGAAGTAGGCTGGGAGATTGTTTTTATCTTCGGCAAGGATTCCGAGGACGTTTTTGCAGTCGCATTGCAGAAAATCGGGAGGGGGCGAACTTAGATATTTATTTGGCGCTAATATATTCGACACATGGCAAAAGTGATTTTTGCACTCCCCTACCTTACTCATCTCGAGAACAACCTTGCCGCAGTCACTGCAGACTACTTTGACTGAACCTGTCCCTCCATCCATCGCACTCCTTCCAAAAATTAGCAAAATAAAAAGGGTCTCCCGCTGGCGGCACCCTTGCGGGTGCCCTACAACCTTTCGGCCGTAGACACATCAGCATACCAGACAGAAGACCGTCTTTATTGCTGATGTGTATTTTTTGCCATGCCCTTGCGGGTTTAGGCAATTGCTGTGTTATCGACAGCATCAATATTTTACCCCAAATCAATGGAGAATTAAATAGCATTTAATACATCTATCCAACCCTGCAAACAACTCGCCCCGAAAACAATTCAACAAAACCTATCGTCGATTTATCGACGATCGTTCATATTTCGACGACCAAAGACAATACAAGGATATGCGGATTGTTGACCTAGGTGTATTTCTTAAGTTAATATTGCTGCAAGTTGCCTAAACCACTGCACTGGAGCTGAGAATCATGCCAAAACATCCTCGAGGCAAAAGAGGTGGCCGAAGCAATCCCGGAAAGGGCAGCAAGTCCTCGATGGAAAAGCGCTGTGGATTGCCGGCACATCCCCTCCCGCAAGCGATTGACCATTCGGGAACGCTCGGCCCAGACATGGGATGGCTAGACCACGAAGCACCCGGAGTAGACTTTCTGAGCCTACCTCCAACCACTCGCGACCACGGGCAATAGCCCAATCCTCGCAGAACCAAGAAAGGCGCCGGCAAAAGTCGGGGCCTTCTTGTTTTTTAATTAAAAATTCTTAGCAATGGCCTTTGTGATAGACTTTGCCTTGAATTATTTTGTTCGCTTTCCTTGTGTGATATGTTGCCTCACGAGCAAAAAGCCCGCCACATTTGGGACACTTTAAGTCACCATTCGTATAATCTTCGATAATCCGATCTTTATAACATTTTACGAGATGGCCGGGCTTATCTTTTTGATAGTAATAAAGCTCGGCATTGCAATTTGCGCAGTAGATTTTGATTTTATATATCTTCATTATTTTGAATTCCGTTATCGTCGATTTATCGACGATCGTTTATATTTCGACGATTGGATTTTATCATTAACGGATTCTCGCTCTACTGGTTTGTGACCGGGATTTTTGGATAGAATTTTTGCGATGTAATTTTCGATATTTGACGATTCAACTACAAAGTAAGCCACATATTCCTCAACTCGATATTCTTTGGACAGCATTTCCACCATATCACCGATATTCCGATCGCAGACCCAGAGACTTTTCTGAATTTGCCGAAAGCCCATTTGTTTTATCGATCTTCGAAATGCATTTCTTTGTCTTTTTTTAGTCTCTGGAATATCGAACGAAACGAGCCGGCGTTTATGGTCTTTCTGGTCCAATACTAATTTGTCGATCATTTTAATCTTTGCTTTATTAGTAAATTTCACCGAATCGCCATTATCAATCTCAACATAATTATTTCTCTTAAGGCTATAAATCACGCTCGAAATCTGCCGCCTCGAAATACCGGAAGCACCAAAGCGAACATTAAAATAATCAAGCATTTCTGTTTGTTTCATTGATCGTTGATGCTTTTTTACAAATTCAATGATCAAATTTAACGCAGTTTCAATGCATCCTTTCATTAATATCTGCGAATTTCTAGGCGTCATATACATAACTCAAGTATACTCCAAAAATCGCCAATGTATGCCGTCGAATATTGAACGATCGTTCATATTTCGACGATAACCTTAATACAATTTATCGAAGATGAACGAAATTATATAATGGATCTTTGTTGATGATTATATTTTGATCATGGACAAATTCGCGGGAATGTGCTATCGTTTATCGTTGTCTGCACACCACACACTGAAGGAGGAAGAAGACAGATGAACAAGACCGCCCAAAGACTTTCGAAGAGGTGGCCGCCCTTTCTCCACAAAGTTGTGGAGGCGCCGTATGAATCGGCGGACGTGATCTTGCGCATGCTCCGATACAATCCAGAGAAGGCGATGGCAAAGTATCCCCGGCTTCGTGAGATCAAGGACGCATCGGAGATCAGCCGGGTCTTTGCGCGCTATGGCCCCCATGGCATCTTCACGGTATCGGACAAGGAGCTGCCGAGGGTGATGGCAGCAGTCGGTGACAACTATGGGGTGCTCATGACCGTCGAGGACCACGCCTGGATCATGGACAACCTCCTGGAGCAGCTCAGGAGTCCCGCGTCGTTTCTCGATGTGGGATGCGGAGTTTGTCCCTACACCGCTTTCCTGGTCCGTGAGGGATACCTTCGCGGCCAGGTGGTGGGAGTCGACCAGATGCCCGAAATACTTGGCCGCGCAAGAGAAGTCTTCGAGCGCGCACAGGCATCTCACCCACTGGTCCTCGGGACTGCGCTCCGGCTTCCGTTTGCAGATGCGTCCTTCGAACACGTGTTCTGCAACGATGCCCTGCACTGGATCAAGGGGTGGAGACGCGCACTCAACGAGATGTGCCGCGTGCTTGCACCAGGCGGACGGCTGTTTGTCTGCTACTCGGTGAAGTTCACGCGAACGCTGATCACCGAGCGCGGCATCATCGAGGAGCTGGCCAAGCACGGGATCAAGCCCGCGTTCGTCTCGTTCGACGCCGTGGGCAGCCAGACGCCCCGGACGATTGTCACCGGGTGCAAAGAATAGGAGGTGGAAGAGCTGAAGAGCGGACCAAGTGTCCGCTTTTGGCTTTTAATCGCCAACTTGGCAATCATTTAATCCGTAAAGTTTCACATAGCCAAATTCGATGGCTAATAACCTTGACGAAGGAGGCTAATAATGTTATGTTGAACATCGACTTCGAACCACATACCTTTCACATACCTTCTAAGGGGGAATCGGATAATGCGAGGCGTTAGCCTTCTGAAGTCGTTGGTGAGTTGGGTCGGAAGCTGGATCACGTTCATCATCGCGCTTGCGGTGATGGCCGGGTTCTGGTTCGGGTGCTACATGGCGGTGAAGACTTGGGCACCAGAGTATCTGCACTACTTCGATCTGGGCCTCTGGATCGCCGGGGGTTTGGCCGGGGTGATGCTCGTCTTCAACGAGCCGATCGTCGTTCTAGCCACTGGCGCCAGCCGAGTCAAGGAGCCGCTAGCCTTGGGCTCGGAGCGCAAGCTCTGGAACGCCGTAATGGCGGTAAGCGGCAGTATGATGATCAAGCCGCGCGTCTATCTGCTTCCAGACTTAGGCATGAACGCCATCAGCTTCGGCTGGGGAATCCCGTTCATGTCGGCCGTTGGAGCAACGCAAGGCGCCGTACACAGTCTAAGCGACGAAGAGCTGCAGGCCGTGATGGCACACGAGGTCGGGCACATCCTCAACAAGGACATCCTGATTTCTACCGCGATGGCCGCATCGGTCATGGTTATGGCCTTGACCGGCTGGCTTCTTATGCGGGTCGCCCCATGGACTGGCGGTAGGCGAAGCTCCTCATCAGAAAGCTCTAGCGGAGGGATCGCGATCCTGGTCTTCCTGGTCGTGGGTGGCGTGATGTACATTTTCGGCCGCCTACTGGGTAGCGTTCTGCAGGCGTTTGTCTCGCGACAGCGAGAGTATGTTGCGGATACTACCTCGGCCCGGATCATGGGATCGGGGGAGCCTCTGATCAGCGCCTTGCGCAAAGTCACCGGTTACCCCTCGATTGGGTCTGATGTTGCGGCAGCCGCCGTAGGGTTCCTTTGCACTGCAGACCCCAATCCCGAGGACATGATGGCGACGCACCCGTCGCTGTCGGACAGGATTTACCACCTGAAAGACCTGTCTGGGGAGTAAATGAGAGTGGAGGTGGAGAGCCGAAGAGCGGACCAAGTGTCCGCTTTTGGCTTTTAAATAAAGAAAAAAGAGCCTTCAAGGTTCTTTTTTCTTTATGAGTTTCGATTTTATTTAGAATCTTGCGAAGTGGGCAAACGCCTTGTTGGCTTCCGCCATCTTATGAGTTTCTTCGCGTTTTTTCACGGCTGCGCCTTCATTCTTGCAGGCCTGAATTATTTCATCTGAAAGTTTGAGTGCAAGTTTTTGGCCCTTTTTCTTATTGGCAGCGGCTAGAATCCAGCGCATGGCAAGTGTATTTTTGCGGTCTTTGTTGACCTCGACTGGCACCTGATAGTTGGCACCGCCGATTCGCTTTCCCTTAACCTCTACAATCGGACCGACGTTTTTGATCATCAGATCGAATACTTCCATCGGCTCAGACTTAAGCTCGACAGAAGCGGTATCAAATGCTTCGTAGACGATTCGCTCAGCAACAGTTTTCTTGCCATTTAGCATGACGTAATTGATGAATTTTGACATCAAAATGCTGCCGTATTTTGCATCGGGCTGTATTGGCTGCTTCTTAGCTTTTGTATTTCCTCGTGACATATTTTTCTATCTAATAACTTAAATGTAATAACTAATAACTAACTGAATAATTTCCTTTGGTTTTTAGCTGGCTTTGACAAGCTTTACCCCGTATTTGCTTCGGGCTTGTTTGCGGTCTTTGACACCTTCAAGGTCGAGCTTTCCACGGATAATGTGATATCGCATACCAGGAAGGTCCTTCACGCGTCCGCCGCGAATCATAACCACAGAGTGTTCCTGTAGATTGTGGCCTTCGCCAGGGATATATGCGTTTACTTCCATGCCGTTTGTAAGTCTGACACGGGCAAATTTACGCAAAGCGGAGTTAGGCTTTTTCGGGGTCATGGTGCCAACCTTCACACAAACGCCGCGCTTTAGGGGGCAGCCTTTCGGCATGGCAACCGGCTTATTCTTAAGATAGTTAAAAGTGTTCTTAAGCGCAGTTGTCTTAACTTTGTTCTTGGCCCTTGTTCGGCCTTTTCTTACTAATTGGTTGATTGTTGGCATCTAAAATTCCTAAATTGAAATTATCTCACTGAATATTCACACAGATTCACACAGAAAATTTCCAGAAACTTCTGTGATCAATTTTTGTGAACGTAAATACGATATCAAAATTTCACCCGATTGTCAAAGCTATTCTGCAGCCGCCTTGGCAAGTTCACCCAGCGATTGGCCCTTCAAGCCGGTACCAGCCGGAATGAGTTTACCGATGATGACATTTTCCTTAAGGCCATTCAAATTATCGGTTTTGCCGGAAATCGCAGCGTCGATTAACACAGAAGTTGTTTCCATAAATGATGCAGCAGACAGGAAGCTCTTGGTCTTTAGGGCGACTCGGCTCATACCCATAATGATAGGCTCAAATTCGATAAGCTTGGCACCCTCTTTCTTTCTTCTTGTGTTTTCACGGCCAAGCTCTTGCGAGTCGACGACCTGACCAGGAAGGAATTCGGTCTCATTATCAGAAGAGATAATTCTCGCTTTTGAGCACATCTGGCGAACAATTACTTCCAAGTGCTTGTCATTGATGTGCTGGCCTTGCGATTCATAAATTTTCTGAACATCATCGATAATATAATTTTGGGTCTCTTCCAAACCTTTTAGCTTGAGCGATGAAGTAAGATCGAAATGGCCTTCGGTAAGGGCATCACCCTTTTTCACATCGGCGCCGTCTTTGACGCGAAGCAGTGAAATTGTTGAAGTTGGATACTCGCGCATGACCTTACCGCGCCCGGAAATAATTCCTTTATCACCTGAAATTTTGATTTCACCGGCGATATTTGCGCGAAGCGGCTTCTGATCCTGCGCCTCAGCAATAATTTCTTTGGCCTTGATCTTATCGCCATTTTTCACAATCCATTTGTACTCTGCAGGCAAAACATGAGATTCAGATTTGTCGGCAATTCCCATAACGATCAATTCAGTCTCGTTTTTGTTCTTTTCAATTGTAACCTTACCATCGATTTCAGAAATAATTGCCGGGCTCTTCGGTGATCTGGCTTCAAATAATTCTTCAACTCGAGGCAAACCGGAAGTAATGTCTTCACCAGCAGCACCACCTGTGTGGAAGGTACGCATAGTAAGCTGGGTTCCCGGCTCACCAATAGCTTGTGCGGCAACGATACCAACAGTTGCACCGGTATTTACGAGCTGACCGGTAGCAGGATCTTGCCCATAGCAGTGTTGGCACACGCCACGCTCAGTCTGGCAACCAAGAAGCGAACGAATTTTGATAGAGTCAATTCCGGCGGCTTCGATTTTCTGTATGTCATCTTCGGTAAGCATAGCACCGGCTTTGATTCCGGCTGCATCTTCTGCGAGCACTCGTCCACGGATGTAGGCATTCCAGGTGCCACCCTCAGCTTCGTAAAACGACTTATTCATCTGGCGGCTCTGATCTGTCCCGCAATCTTGCATAGTGATAACGGTATCCTGAGAAACATCAACCAGTCTTCGGGTAAGATATCCCGCTTCAGATGTTCTAAGAGCAGTGTCAGCACGACCTTTTCTGGATCCGTGGGTTGATACGAAGTATTCAAACACCGACAAGCCTTCTTTGAAGTTCGAGATGATCGGAAGCTCGATGATATTACCGGTAGGATCGGCTACGAGGCCCTTCATACCAGCAATCTGATTGAGCTGGGAAACATTACCGCGAGCCCCGGATTTCATGAATATGAAGAGGTTGTTATCTTTGTCAAACGCATCTACCATAGTCTTTTCAACCTCGCTTGATGCATCCATCCAAATCTCAACTGTCTTTGCATATCGCTCATCGTTGGTTAAAAATCCTGACATGAATTGGGTATCGATCTTGTTCAGCTTTTCTTGGGCTGCCTTTATGACATCCTTTTTCTTTTCAGAAACAACAATGTCTTCCACGGCAAATGTAATGCCGGATTGGCCAGCAAACTTGAATCCAAGAGCCTTGAAATTATCTACAAGCTTGGCTGTTTCAGCCTTTCCATATGTGTGGTAAACACTTGAGACAACAGATTTGATTTTCTTTTCATCAAAGACTGCGTTTTCAAATGGATGCCCTTCAGGCAAATTTTCATTTAGAATGATTCGCCCAGCAGTTGTTTCGAGCACTTCGCCATTTACCCTGACCTTCACGAGTTCACGAAGCCCAAGTTTTTCAGCTTCGTATGCGCTTACAGCTTCGTCTGCATTTGAATATGCCTTGGTCACGGCTTTGTCTTCAGCTTCGAGCATAGACAAATAATATAGGCCAAGGATTATATCAAGCTTCGGAGTAACGATCGGATCACCGGAAGCAGGCTTTAAAAGGTTGTGGGCTGAAAGCATGATTTCTCCGGCTTCCATTTCCGCCTGTTCTGAAAGAGGAACATGAACAGCCATCTGGTCACCATCAAAGTCTGCATTAAAGGCAGAACACACGAGCGGGTGAACCTGAATAGCTTTACCCTCGATCAAAACCGGCTGAAAAGCTTGAATACCAAGCCTGTGAAGAGTCGGTGCGCGATTGAGCATCACATGATGATCGCGGGTGATTTCTTCCAAAATATCCCAAACAAAAGATTCGCCTTGGTCTATGAGCCTGGTAGCATTTTTCACATTGTGAACATACCCGTCTTTGATAAGGCGGCCGATTACGAACGGCTTAAATAGTTCAAGAGCCATAACCTTCGGAATACCGCACTGGTTTAGCTTCAAATTCGGGCCGACAACGATAACAGACCTACCAGAATAGTCAACACGTTTACCAAGAAGGTTCTGTCTGAATCGTCCTTGTTTACCACGGATCATATCGGAAAGCGATCGAAGTTTTCTCTTGCCGCCGGCAGATGAAGCGATTTTGCCTTTTCTGGCGGAGTTGTCGATTAAGGCATCCACTGCCTCCTGAAGCATTCGTTTCTCGTTGCGGCAAATAACTTCAGGCGCACCCTGTGAAATTAATCTTTTTAAGCGATTGTTTCTGTTCAATACTCGGCGATATAGGTCGTTTAGGTCTGATGCGGCAAATCGGCCACCATCGAGCTGAACCATCGGTCGAAGATCCGGCGGAATAACAGGAATGCGAGAAAGGACAAGCCATTCTGGCCTGATATCAGCGGACTTAAGATTGTTTAAAATTCGGAGAGTTTTAAGAAGTTTTCTTCTATTTGTGCCGTTGTCTTTGGCAAGGGCTGCACGAGTGTTTTGAATCTCAGCACCGAGATCAACGCGCTTTAAAAGCTCGGAAACTGCTTCAGCACCGATATTTACAGAGACTACTTGCCCATATTTGATGGTGAGATCGTTGTATTTTTCTTCTGAGATAATAGTGCCAGCCTTGATTCCGGTCAAATCGCTTTTTGCTTGCTTGTAAGCGGCATCGATTTTTTGGCGCTCGATTTCCTTGGATGCTTCGGATTTGGTAGGATCAGACTTTTTTATCTTGTTCAAATATTCCTGATATTCCTCTTCAAGTGCGGCAAGACTCTCTTCCTGAATTTCACTATTTATATCCATCACGATAAAGGAGGCAAAATAAATCACTTTTTCAAGATCATTAACAGAGAGACCAAGGATCGAGGCGATAACAGACGAAGTTCCGCGGGAATACCAAATATGCGCTACAGGAACAGCAAGATCGATATGGCCCATTCGGATACGGCGTACAGATGAACGGGTGACTTCGACGCCGCACTTATCGCAGACTACGCCTTTGTATCGAATCTTTTTGTACTTTCCGCAGTAGCACTCCCAGTCTTTGGTCGGCCCAAAAATCCGTTCACAGAATAAGCCGTCGCGTTCTGGTTTTTGCGTGCGGTAATTGATGGTTTCCGGTTTTAGAACCTCGCCATGAGACCATGTCAAAATGTCATCCGGCGAAGCAACGGAAATCTTTACCGCTTCGAAGTCGGTAACATTCACCTGGTCTTTTATTTCAACTCTTTCTTTCGCCATATTATCCTCTGTTTTTCATTAATCAGGTCGGGCTAATTAGCCTAATTGGTTATTCAATTATCCTTCTTTAACTTCTTCTGAGACTATATCTTCATCTTCGCTGGTTTGTTCTGCGGCAATCTCCGTCAGCTTTTCATCAAGCTCTTCGCTATCACCATCTTCTCCGTCCTCAAAATCATCCGAGCTTTCTATTTCTACGTGGGAATCTTCAACATGAGGGGCTCGAATAACTTCACTCTCTTCTTCCAAAACTTCTGATTCCTCAGCGATAAGATCGACACGAAGCGCTAAGCTCTGAAGTTCTTTGACCATAACGTTGAAAGCTTCCGGTAGGGTTGGTTTCTGAATCTTTTCGCCCTTAATGATAGCTTCGTAAGCCTTGGAGCGGCCGATAACATCATCGGATTTGATTGTGAGCATTTCCTGCAAGATATGGGCAGCGCCATAAGCTTCAAGGGCCCAAACTTCCATCTCACCAAATCTCTGTCCGCCGAATTGTGCCTTACCACCGAGCGGCTGCTGGGTAATCATCGAGTAAGGACCGACAGAACGTGCGTGCATCTTGTCGTCAACAAGGTGATGGAGTTTCAAGATATACATAACTCCAACGGTAGATTCACGATCAAAAGGAAGGCCGGTTCTGCCATCGATGAGCTTAATTTTGCCGCTTTCCGGTAAATTCTGCTCTTTGAGTTTAGATCTGATTTCGTCATTTGAAATACCTTCAAAAGCAGGAGAAGCGACCTTATATCCGCCTTCCATCGCGGCCCAGCCCAAGTGGGTTTCCAAAATCTGGCCAATATTCATACGGGAAATTACACCAAGAGGGTTCAAAATTACGTCAACCGGGCGTCCATCAGGAAGATATGGCATGTCTTCTTCGGGAAGAATGGTAGAGATAACACCTTTGTTACCATGGCGTCCAGCCAGCTTGTCTCCAATCGAAATCTTGCGAAGCTGAGCCACAGAGACTTCAACCATCTGATATACGCCAGATGGAAGTTCGTCGCCGGATTCTTTCGAAAATACCTTTACGCCGACGATTTTGCCGCGCTCGCCGTGAGGCAGGCGAAGCGAAGAATCCCGGACGTCTTTGGCTTTTTCACCGAAAATGGCCCGAAGAAGCTTTTCTTCAGCCGAAAGCTCGGTTTCACCTTTTGGCGAGATTTTACCAACAAGGATATCGCCAGGGCCGACTTCTGCGCCAAGGCGAACAATTCCAAGCTCATCAAGATTTGAAAGTGCTTCTTCAGAAACATTTGGAATATCGCGGGTTAGAAGCTCAGGACCAAGTTTAGTATCGCGGACTTCGATAGAATATTTTTCAATATGAACACTTGAAAGTTCATGATCGCGAACCAATCTTTCAGAGATAATAATAGCATCTTCGTAGTTACCACCACCCCATGACATGAAAGCAACCAAAAGATTCTGCCCGAGAGCCAATTCGCCATTTTGCGTTGCTGAAGAATCAGCGATAATTTGACCCTTTTTAACCTTGTCACCGACCTTAACAATCGGTTTTTGGTTTATAGCTGTACCTTGATTTGATCTTAAAAACTTCTCAAGCTCATAATCAAGCTCTTCGCCGTCTTTATTTTTGATTCGAATCAGGTGAGAAGAAACATGCGTTGCTTCACCATCTTCCTCAGCAAGCAAAATCTGGCCGGAGTCCTTGGCAGCGGCCTCTTCCATGCCGGTACCAACGATAGGAGAATCAGGCTTGATCAGGGGAACAGCCTGGCGTTGCATGTTCGATCCCATCATGGATCTTGCTGCGTCATCATGTTCAACAAACGGAATAAGGGCCGTGGAGATAGAAACGATCTGTTTCGGCGATACGTCCATGTACTGAACCTTTTTGGCATCGGCAATTTCCGGCTCACCATTTTCACGTACAACTACGCGGTCGCCCTTAATATAGCTATTTTCATCAAGTTCGATCGAAGCCGGCGCAATCAAGTGTTTCGACTCTTCGGACGCATCAAGATATTCGATTTCGTCTGTTACTTTTACTTTTTTACCCTCGACTACTACCTTTCTGTATGGCGTTTCCAAAAATCCGTATTCATTTACCTTGGCATAGGATGCCATATAGGAGACAAGGCCAATATTCGGTCCTTCAGGAGATTCGATCGGGCAGATTCTACCATAGTGCGAAGTATGAACGTCACGAACTTCAAATCCAGCGCGTTCGCGGGAAAGTCCGCCAGGACCGGTAGCCGAAAGCGTTCGTTTATGTTCGAGCTCGGAAAGCGGATTTGTTTGATTCATAAACTGAGAAAGCTGCGAGCTGGCAAAGAATTCTTGCAGAGAAGCGGCAATTGGGCGGGCATTTACAAGCGATCCGGGAGTAATTTCTTCAGCTTCGAGAACGGACATTCTGTCTTTGATGATGCGTTCGACGCGCAAAAGCCCGACTCGAACACGGCTCTGTACTAGCTCGCCGACAGCGCGGATTCTTCTGTTTTTTAGGTTATCCGTGTCGTCTTCTTTTGCTTCCGGAGTATTGTTTAGGCGGATTATTTCTTTAATGATTTCGATCAGGTCTTCGACTCGAAATACGCGGTTTTCAGGAATGTTTTTAATATCAAGATTTAACCTACGATTCATTTTGTATCGGCCAACCCTGCCAAGATCATATCTTTTCGAATTGAAAAACATTGTTTCGATGAAAACTTTGGCCGACTCAGGAGTGGCAAGATCACCAGGGCGAATTCTTTTGTAAGTCTCAACCAGGCCTTCTTCATAATTTTTGGCCGGATCTTTAAGAAGAGTTGATTCGATATATTTATGATTTTCATCGTCATCTACATCAGCAAACAAGTCCTTGATCTGTTGGTCTGTTGTAATTCCAAGAGCTCGAAGCAGGCTTGTAATAGGAATTCTTCTTTTGCGGTCAATTTTTACGGTGATGATATCCTTCGGGCTGGTTTCAATCTCAAGCCAGGCTCCACGGGAAGGAATAACCTTTGCGCCGAACAGATTTCGTGCGCCAGAATTTTCAGAAGTAAAGAGAACACCATACGAACGGACAATTTGAGATACGACGACACGTTCGACACCATTTATGATAAAGGTGCCGCGGCGGGTCATAAGAGGAAAATCACCAAGGAAAATTTCGCCTTCTTTGATTTCTTCGGTTTTCTTGTTTAGAAGGGTTGCCTTGACACGCAGAGGTGCTTTATAGGTTAAATTTTTTTCTCGAGCAGTGCGTTCGTCTACCTTTGATTTTTCAAGATAATAATCGCCAAAGGTAAGAGAGTACATTTCTCCGGTAAAATCATCGCAGGGCGAAATTTCGTCTAGGAGTTCACGAAGCCCTTCTTTGAAAAACCAGTCATAGGATTTCGTTTGGACTTCAATAAGATTTGGAAGCTGTTCAAATGTTTGTTCTTGGCGAGGTTTGACCCTGCTTCCTACTTTGAATTTGGTTACCATAGACACTCTCCTTCAATTCGAACGATGAAAAAACACGAAAATCCTGTCCCCGGTTCAGGGGATTTGAAATGAAAAAAGATCTAAGAGACGAGATTTCGTAGCATTAAATTGCTCGATTTATTTGATTGAATGTGATTTACCAATAAAGACTAGCACAACAAGTTGCGTTTGTCAACACAAACACAAACCCTTGTTATTTTCATGTTGTATATATAATATTCCGAACGAATGGTGGGTGTCAAGTGTGGATAAAATATTCGCATGCAGACTTAATTATTACGACTTATGTATCAAGTATCATGAGGTACGAATCAAGCGATTTTATTTAGCATAATACCTAATTCTTGATACTGGCTATTTTTTGCCTTTACGCAAAAAATCTGACTCTATCTGCCTCTCCTGCTCCCGTTTTTTGATCGTTTCTCTTTTGTCGAATTTTTTCTTGCCGCGGCCTAGGCCGACTTCAAGCTTCAGTTTCCCCCTTGTAAAATACATTTTCAGAGGAACAAGCGTCAGCCCTTTTTCTTCGGTTTTTCCTGCTAAACGCTCGATTTCAGTTTTTTTCAAGAGTAATTTTCGCGATCGCGATTTATCTTCCTCGTCACCAATTATCGAATTTATCAGGTATACTTCACCATGCATTATGCGGACATGCGCACCTGAGATATTGGCACGTCCAGACCTTGCGGCCTTAATTTCGTTCCCGAAAAGAACAACCCCGGCTTCAAACGACTCATCAATTGCATAGTCGAACCGGGCTTTCTTATTATAGATCTCAATTTTTTTTGTCTTTTCAGTTTTTGCCGGCATCGGTTTCGAGAGTTTTTTTAATGGTTGGCCATTCGGCGACAATAACAGCTATCGATGCTGAAATTGGTACGGCAAGCATCGCCCCGGCTATGCCCAGAAGACGCGCGCCAATCAAAATAGCAATGATAATAATAACCGGAGACAAGCCGACAGCCTTTTTCATGATGTTCGGCACCAGAATATTGTTTTCAAGCTGCTGAACAAGAATAAACAATGCTACAACAATAAGTGCCATTATTGGAGAAACGGTGAGCGCAACAAGTGCAGCAATTATCCCGGCAATTATTGGTCCGATAAGTGGAACTATTTCTAAAACCGCTGCAATTACGGCTAGTGTTAAGGCATATGGAACACCAATTATAAGAAGCCCGATCAAATCCATAAGGCCGACAATCAAGCCAAGGAGCAACTGGCCGCGAAACCATGCGCCGACCTTGTCCGAAACTTTTCTGATAACAGCAATAATCCGATCGCGATATTCAGAAGGAATCAGATAGAGCGCTAATTTTCTTGGGGCATGAGCATCCAGAAGCAAATAGACAAAAAGCACTATTGCGGTAATAAAAGTAACAACACCGCCAAAAATGCTTGCGGTAAGCGATACAAAGCCGGAAGACAACCCGCCAACTCCCCGTGTAATTGCGTCTAGGTTGTTTTGGATAATTGGCGCGTATTGTTTAAGATACGAGTATTTGCCTAGATTCGCCGGTAGATGAAAAGCGAATTGTGAGGTTTCAGAAACAAGTGGCGGAATTATCAAATAAATAATAGCCGAAATAATTGCAACAATGATTAGAAGCATTGCGATGACTGCAGGAATCCTGCGGATTTTTTTGGCCCACCTATTTACTACCGGTGCAAAAATGGCGTAAAGAAGTAAAACAACAAAAATCAAGGCAATAATATCTTTGATTAGATACAGAAGATATATGGCCAGTATTGCCAAAGCTATTTTAACTATGGCCCAGATATCGATATCAACTTCTACTTTAGCTGGCTTCATCTACCCGCCTTTCATAATTATTTTTAGCAAAAGATGCGGACTTCCTAAAAATTAATTAATTACTTTCCCATGCTTAAATTCTATTTGCCCCCCAGCCGGAATAGTAATATTATCCTTCTTATCCACGCTTATTTTAACATTTTTTCCGGATATCTGCTCGACTATTCCCCCTTTTCTATTTAAGGCCGATTCTAAAACGCTGGAGTTTCCAAGGGCAAGTATTGTAACCGGAGAAGAATAATTGGAGGCGGAGATAAACGTATTTGTACCAATCCTGTGCCCATTTATACTGATCGCAGTTGCGCCGATGTTTTTAAGGGCATCGATAAGATCTACAAAATTTGCCGTCGTTAATTCTCCTGTAATCGCGATCATCACTCCCTGGCCGACTGATGGCGAAATGCCGACAATTTCTTCCAATAATTTAGACTCGCCCAACAATTTTTTCTTAGTTTCCGATTTATCGTCAGATGTCTTTAGATAATTATTGTAATTGTTGGTAAGTTCGTTGATTTGAGATTTCAATGACGCATTATTTTTCGCAACTTGTTCTATCTCTAACGCCATGACGGCATTTGTTTCGGGCTGTGTAAGCACATTAACTTTTTTACTGGCAAAATACTGAGTAATAATTCCAAAACCCAGAAGGAAACAAATTGCGCTAATAATGATGTAATCGGAGCGTTTGAACATTCTATCCTTACGATGCCATGCCGGGCAGCGTTCCTGAAAAAGCCGGCAGAATGATATTGGTATTTTTCTCAACGTAAAACTTCAACCCGAAATTTTTTACTCTCTTGTGCAGGTCAGCTAAAATATTCTGGTCCTGCAAGCGATCATACATTATGCCTTGGTCTCCGATGACTTCGATTTTGAATGGATTGGAAATTTTTGCATCGTTAATAAGAATGGTATTTACAATGCAATCAATTGAAGTAGAAGAAACAACTCTTTCCCCATTTACAGAAATCCCTTCTGCTGTTGATCCCCAAAGAAGATTTATAATATCGCGCAAATCGGCGGCATGCACTATTGAATCATCCGAAACTGGCCCCGTCGTAGAATCATCAAGGGTAATAATGATTCCTGGCCCATTGAGTTTGGTCAACCCCGCTTGTTCTCGTTTTTGATTTAAAACTAATGTCTCTTGTGGAGCAAGAGAGCTTTCTGCAAGATTGCTTGATAAATTGTTAACTTTGCCTTGTAGGTCGGCAACCTCATTTTTGAGATTAGCCTGTTCGGAATAAAGAAGATCTTTGGTATCTTTAAGGCTCAAATACGGCGCAACAGAATTTGTCACCCGGGTTGGCAGAACTTTGGATTGAAGAATAATCAACATCCCGATGATTATGCCGATGAGCGCATACAACGATCGGTTTATCAATGTCTTTGTCTTTTTAAAATCAATCTTTTTGGGCATGAAATTTAACTAATAACTAAAATCTAATAACAAATAACCAAAGGAATAACCCAGATATTTTTGATTTTTGAGTTTTGAATTATTAATGGTACCCCCAGTAGGATTTGCACCTACGACCTTTCCCTTAGGACGGGACTGCTCTATCTACTGAGCTATGGGGGCTTGCTACTGGCGGACAGGTATCCACTGAGACCCAACGGGTAGCCTTTGGCTCTTTGGCTTGGGTCTACGCGGACGGATGAATAATTACAGCCTGGATTTTAGCACAATTTTCAGGTATATTAAAGGCTGTCTTAATACATTTTGATTTTTGAATTTTAATTTTTGAGTCTCCGCCAGTTGGCGGATTTCGGGGTGTAGCGCAGCCTGGTAGCGCGCATCGTTCGGGACGATGAGGCCCGCGGTTCAAATCCGCGCACCCCGACCATAGTATTTAATCAACCATTTAATATATTCCTATATAAACTTCAACGCCTCCCGCATGCAACACGGGAGGCGTTTTTTGTTCTGTTTTCCCTCCTTCTGGGCTATCTCGGGTGCTCCATGCACCAGGTGTACATGTTCTGGATGGCGGTCAGCCAGGGGCTGGCCTTGAGTCGTTTCCAGCTATCGGGCATCCAGGGCAGCTGCCAGAGCTGCCAGAGCCGCTCGATGTGCGGCATGGTGATGACGTGGCGACCATCCGGCGTGCAGAGACCGGCGATGCCGTAGGGGCTTCCGTTCGGGTTGAACGGATAATCCATAGTGGCCTCGCCGTCTGGCCCGACATAGGTCATCGGGACCAGGTTGTTCGTGCGGATCCAGTCCAGCACGCTTTGGTCGTGGCAGTAGAGCCGGCCTTCGCCGTGCGCTACGATGATGCCGAGGATCGAGTTCTCCATGCCCTTGAACATAATGGCGGGAGATTGCCCAACCTTGACCGTCACGTAGCGCGACTCGAACATCCCGGACTCGTTCTTAAGGAAGCGTGGCCTACGCTCAAGAGGCAGGGACTGGTCGGGAGCGATCCCAAGCAGGGCAGCAGTCTGCGTTCCGTTGCAGGCGTGGTAGCTCAGAGTATCTTTCCGCTCGAAGAAGAATCTGCGGTACTGCTCCCACGCCAGAGGGTTCTCCTCGATTGATGCAGCCCAGCCCACTCCCGACTCCATTGGCTCGTCCTGGTAGGAAAAGCCGCCGACCTCGGCCGCGACTCGAAAGTCGTCGAGCGTTGACCGACCGTCTATGAAGTCAGTCGTCATAAGGTCGTAGGGATCGAAACCGGCCTGGTAAAACATCCCCGCCATCTCGCGATCGCCGTTGCTGCCCGGTGCGCGAATGATGGCTACCTTAGGCCGGTCATTTCTCCGCAGTATTTTGGCTGACGTCGGTCGGGGGACAAACGTCAGCATGTACGGCGGAGGCACGAGCAGAGTCGGAATGGTATTGCGCTCTTGCTCGATGCACTTGGGGTTGGTGTCAATGGCGTCGAGCTGGAACGAGGTCTCCATCCAGGCTTGGCGCAGATTGACCATCGGTGACCGGTGGACAATCTTGCCATTGTGTTTGACCTGAATTTGTGGAGATTTCGAACGCTTGACGCCGGCGATCACGTTGGCTTTCAGGCCGGAAGCTCGGTAGTGTTTGACCACTTGCCGCGCGTCCTTCGCCCTGCAGCCAATGACGACTCCCGGAACCTCCGAGAAGTAGTGCCGAAGCCAGCCGAAGCGGCCTGCACTCGCAATCTCGAGGCCGACGCCGGAGACGAAGGCCGTCTCGAGCAGGGTGGTGATCAGTCCGCCATCACTGATATCGTGCAGCATCCTGATCTCTCCAGACTCGAGTAGATTCTGAGTCGTTTCGAAGTAGCTGATCACTCGCTCGATGTTGACGTCCGCGCAATCGTCGCCCGTCTGGCCGTAAACCTGCGAAAGCGCGCTTGCGCCGAGAGGCTTGTAGTCCGGCGACAGGTCGACATGAATCAGAGTGTCAACATCGTCCTCGATCACCGGAGTGACCTTGACAGTGATGTCGGGCATCTGTGCCGCTAGAGTGACGAATATGGTTACCGGCCACTTGACCTTGGTAACCTCGCCGGCTGGGCTCTGTGCCAGGTTGTTGCCAGAGCTGGAGTCCTTGCCGCCTAGCTGGCGCATGCCGATCTGGATTTGTGCTTCAGCCAGGGCACTGGCGGTCTCTTCGATGATCACGCCCTCGCCGGGCGCTTTTGCATCGGAGAACCAGTTGATCTCGCAGTTCACGTCACCCAGGTTGGTGATCTTTGCCCCGGAGATGCTGATCAGAGCCTCGGCCAGAGTCATTCTCGCCGTTGCACCGCCGGAAATGAGGCCGAGGTGCGGGCGGACAGCCGACGCCATGACGGTGCCGACCGTGTCGAGGAAGCTGTTGGCCATGATCCAGTAGTCGGATGCCGGTAGTTGGTAGGGGCCGATGCATGACTGCTGGGCGATCCGGCCAGAGACTGATCGGTCCACCCTGTTTGTCAGCCAGCCCTTAGAGGCTACCGACGGTAGCCGCAATACCCGATCGAGCGCATCCGCCATCGTAAGCTCGTCAGGCAGGCGAAGCGAGTGTCTCGTCGGAGCGACTGATTCGATGTCGAACGTCTTCTGGGGGCGCTTGCCGAAGATCGGCGCGAGCGGCAGGTTGATCGGATTCCGGTCCCGAGTATCGGCCCAGTCATCTCGGAAGATTACTCGGCCGGTATCGGTAAAGACGCCGATCTCGTTTGATGGGCACCGCTCACGATGCGCCGCCATCGCTACGAACTCAGCAGGCGCTCCAGGACTGTAACTGTGGTACTGCTGCTCCTGTGACTCGTTGTTGACGAAGACGTCTGGAGACATGGTCAGGTCGCCGCTCGGTTCGGAACGCATATCAACTTCGACGCCGCATGACTCGGCCGTCTCGGCGATTGCTGTTCCGTCTCCGCCGGCTCCTCCGTCTTTCGCCCACTCGATCGGGTTTTCCCCACCACGTTCGATGCAGGCGCGTGTGAGCCTGACACCCCTCTGCTGCATCTCCGGGCCACCCCGCTGGACGCTGTCGAAGTCCTGACTCATTGCCAATTCGAGGTTGTCTCCGACCCCTGCTGACGTCGAGCTGCGGAATCCGCCGCCCAAGCCAACCGGAAGTCGGGGTCCCCCGTCCTTCTCCAGAATCTTGCCCGGGGTAGGCGGAATCTTGTCCACGTGCTCTTCGCGGAGCAGTGAGAGTCCGCCGGTGAAAACGATCGGCTTGAAGAAACTCCGATAACCATCACCCGGATCAACGCCGAAGGTGAAGAATCCGGCTCCGCCAGGCACTGCTTCGCCCAAGGCGTTGCCGAATCCCCAAGCTCCTAGGCGGGCTTCAGTCGCGATCTCCAAGGGCGCGACAGCGCCGATCGGAATCCAGGGGTTCTCCCACGGTTGGGTATACCCCGGAATGTTGAGGTTGCCGACGATGAGCGCAAAGTGCCCACAGCCCATTTCGGCCCCTCTGCCAACGGTGAAGTTGTCCCGGACCCTGGCGACGCCGGTGGCTGCGCCCTCCCTTGGATCTACCTTGGAGGGATGGCAGTGCGATTCGTCAGCCAAAACCGGGTGGAGATAGACGATCTGGGGAGCAAGGATCGAGGGCTTGCCGGGCTCGGAAGGCACTAGGACCTCAACCGCCCGAAAGCCTGCGAAACAAGACCCCTCGTCATGGAAGCCGATGCGGGCATTGCCAGGATTGGTTTTCCAAGGCAACTTAGCATAGTCCATGAGCGTCATCGGCGCTTCCCGGCCATCGATCCGCCGCCGTCCCTTCCAGTAGCCGTGGTAGCAGTGTTCTGACCACTGGTTGCCAAGGTACCGGAGTTCGGCGTCGGTGGCGTCGCGCTTTTCCAGATCGTGGAACATGGCGTACACGTCGTGTAAGTCCTGCTCGTCGAAGGAGATGCCTGTCCTGCCACAGAACTCCTCGAGCGCCGGCATGCCCTGTGACATGATCGGCACCCAAATGAGCGGGTCTCGTGGCCGCCCCGACTCGAGCGTTGTGAGCGGATGCTCGTAGCGCTCTTGGGTCATGCGGTCGAAGACCATCCTGTGGAATAGGGCAGAGAGGAAGGATGATATCTCCTCCTCGGATAACTGGTCGTGGAATCCCATGCGAGTCGAGCGCTCAACGCGCTCCACTCGGGGAATCGTGCAGTCATGGAAGACTGCTGTCGTGGTTGATGATGCCACCGTCATGAAGTTGAGCCTTGGCCCGACCTCGATGACAGTTGGGCAGTCGGAAAGGAAGCTGTCCTCACCGATACCCTCTGGCATGTAACTCGCGGCCAAGCGGCGCTTCAAGATTGACATCGCGCGGTTGTCCAGCGAAGTTTCCGCCTGAACGTACAGGCAGAACTCCGTCTGGATCTGGCCTCTCTCAAAGCCACCTACGCGTTCCAGTCTCTCCACTGCGCCACTCCCTAAAGCTGGGACTCTGTACAGCCTCCGAAGCGCGGACAGATCTCATCACTCTCCTTCTCTCACATCGATTTGTGGTACGCAAAAACCAACATTGCATTCGATTGGTTTCCGTGATCACAATATCAAATATACTAAATTGGAACAATGCACTGAAAATTTTAAGGATTAAGATAAAACGACATTAAAAAACACCATTCAATTGGTGATTTTTTCTGAATAAACAAAAACGCCTCGAGTACTCGCGGACGTTTTTGTTATAGAATTGTCAGATTGTTATTTGACTGCAGACCTAAGTGATCGGCTTGGTTTAAATCTTGGCATTTTCGAAGCAGGGATCTTGATCGGCGAACCAGTTCGTGGGTTCACGCCAGATCGAGCCTTGCGTTTGCCAACATCAAACGTGCCAAATCCTGTAAGAGTAACCTTTCCACCCTTAGCGATCTCTTTCGCAATAAGATCGAGCATTGTCTGCACTCCGACCTCAGCTTCTCTTCGAGATAGTCCGGTTTTTCTTGCTACCTCGTTGATGACTTCATTTTTGTTCATAACATCCTCTCTATTTACTTCGCTCAAGGCTTAATAACTTTCGATACCCTTTTTATATTTAGCGCTTTTTTGGTTTTTTTATCAATTTCAATTATCACAGCGTTCAAAATCATCTCTCCACTTGCTACTTTATGAGACTTTGGAAGCTGTGTCAAGAATTTTTCAATGATAATCTCCTTTTTCACACCCAAGACAGAATCTTGCGGTCCAGTCATGCCGACATCACTGATATATGCTGTTCCATCAGGAAGAACTCTCTCATCAGCAGTTTGAATGTGAGTATGCGTGCCGATGATGGCTGATACTTTGCCATCCAAATAAAATCCTAGAGCAACTTTTTCGCTCGTAGCTTCAGCGTGAAAATCAATGATTATAATTTTGTCGGCATATTTTTCAGCAATGTCACGGCCAATTTTGAATGGGTCGGCAAGTTCCTCGTCCATAAAGACTCGTCCCTGGAGATTGACCAGCACTAGCCCGTCTTCGATTTCACGAACGCCTGATCCAGGCATATTGTCAGGATAATTCTCCGGGCGCAGCACCCGAAGAGATGGGTCGCCAAGATGATCAACAATATCTTGGTTATTCCAGATATGATTGCCGGAAGTAAAATAGTCAATGCCGGATTCGATCATTTCCTCATATTTGCCAAAAGTCATGCCCTTACCAGAAGCGAGGTTTTCGCCGTTGGCGATGACTAAATTTACCTTCTCGCTCGCTTGAAGTAAAGGAATCATCAATTTCGCCGCGCGTCTGCCTGGTTTTCCAACAATATCACCGATAAATAATATCTTTAATGTCTTTTCTGCCATAAATTTGATTTTCGAATTATTTCGCAAACTCGACTGCTCTTACTTCTCGTATGACCTGAACCTTCACTTGACCCGGATACTGGACCTCTTCCTCAATCTTTCGTGCAATTTCTTTTGCTAGCTTGGCAGATGCGAGATCGTCAATTTCCTCCGGCTGAACCAAGACACGCACTTCACGGCCAGCCTGTATTGCAAACGACTTCTCAACGCCATCGAATGAGTTAGCGACGCGCTCAAGCTCGGTAAGGCGTTTGATGTAGGATTCAGTCGACTCGCGACGAGCGCCGGGCCTGGCAGACGAAATAGCATCGGCAATTTGAACAATAGCCGCTTCTTTGGTCTTGATCTCAACATCTTCGTGATGGGCTTCAATTGCATGAATAAGGTCGGCTGGAAGCTTATATTTTCGGGCAATATCAGCCGAAATAACTGCATGTGAACCAGGAACTTCGTGATCAACGGCTTTGCCAAGATCGTGAAGCAAACCCGCTTTCTTGGCAAGCGCCGCATCAGCACCGATTTCATCAGCAAGGAGCGCACCTATTTTTGCCACCTCAACCGCATGATGAAGCTGATTTTGTCCATAAGAAGTCCTGTACTTTAGGCGACCGAGTATTCGTGAAATCTCCGGTGGCAGGCCGGCTACGCCAACCTCAATTGCCGCCTCTTCACCGGCTTTCTTAATATCAGCAGCTACAACTTCTTTGGCCTTGGCATAAGCTTCTTCAATTCTCGCCGGATGAATTCGGCCGTCGGCGATGAGTGATTCAAGTGTAACTTTGGCTACCTGGCGGCGAATCGGATCGAACGAAGACAAGACTACTGCCTCCGGCGTATCATCGATAAGAAGATCAACACCGGTAACTTTTTCAAATGCTTGAATATTTCTACCTTCTCGGCCAATGATGCGGCCCTTCATCTCGTCTGACGGTAAGGCAACGGTCGAGACGGTATTTTCAGAGGCGGTCTCGGCAGCAATTCGTTGCATCGCTGAAAGCACTATTTCTCGAGCCTTCTCATCAGCGTTTTCCTTCACATATGTTTCAACTTCTTTGATTTTTTTAATCAAATCCTCTTTCCCCTCTTTCTCAACAACATTAAGAAGAACTTTTTTTGCCTCATCTTTGCTCATTGAGGCAATTTTTTCCAAACTTTTTTCTTGTTTTACTCGAAGCTCTCGCAGAGTGTTTTTAATCTCTTCAATTTGTTTTTCCTTGGTGCTCATCGCTTTGCCGCGTTTATCAACCTCATCAAATCGGCTATCTACGACTGATTCCTTGCGGCGCAACTCTCGCTCTAAATCTTCCAAATACTTTCCCTTTTTGTCCACTTCCTTTTTTGCTTCCTCTTTTTCTTTGATCGCTGCATCCTTGGCCTCAAGTAGAATTTCCTTTTCTTTGGTCCGTGCGTCTTCTACTAATTTTTCCGCTTTTGCTGCTGCACTCGCAATCTTGTTGCCAGACTGGACCTTCCACAATGCAAAACCAGCAATTCCACCAACAAGAAGGCCGGCGATTGCGGTCAGAATTAGATTAATCATGGTTCCCTTTCTAGAGACTGGATATACCAATATTACAATTCTAGCCCTTCATAATTTGAATGCCCGATATGGTATATCTAAAGTCAAAAGTAGTTAATAGGTATTTTAAAATCTGAATCCCCTTCGATAAAAGCATACAGAAATTTTCGATTTTCGTCAATTAGATATTTCCAATGTGAATATATTTCAACCCCACTTTGTGGCCGATTTTTCGTGCCAGTTCGAGAGTTTTTCTCGGAGTAATTTCTCCGGTCATTTTCCAAGCCGGAAAAAAGCGTGAGATGTGCCAAGGGGTTTCGGGCGATAATTTTTTGGCAATAAATTCTGCGATTTGAGTTAATTCCTTTTGCGAATCATTAAGGCCTGGGATTATCAGTGTTGTTATTTCCAAATAAACTTTGTGTTTGTAGATCATCTCAATGTTTTTCAAAATGGGTTCGAGCTTCGCGCCACAAAATTTCTGATATGTTTTGTCTTTATAAGATTTCAGATCGACATTTATCGCATCGAGATATGGAAGAATTAATTTAAGCGACTCATCCGACATGTACCCATTGGAAACCCAAATATTTTTCAATCCTTTTTTCTTAGCAAGCTTCATTGTGGAAAGCGCGTATTCAATAAACATCGTCGGCTCTGTGTAAGTGTATGAAATCGATGGACATTCATTTTTAATCGCAGAAGCGACATGTTCACCCGGCGAAATCTCCTCGCCGGGGATGTTACCAGCTGGTTTATGCCCTTGCGATATTTCCCAATTTTGGCACCAATCACAGCGAAAATTGCAGCCGACCGTGGCAAATGAATATGTGAATGTCCCAGGAAGAAAATGATAGAGCGGTTTTTTCTCAATCGGGTCGAGGGAGACGGCAATTGATTTGCCAAAATTTAAGGCAAATAATTTCCCCCCCTTATTTTCCCGTACGCCGCACACTCCCCTACTACCATCGGAAATTTTGCAAAAATGGTTGCAAACACCGCATTGCACTCTTTTGCCGGATAACTTTTTGTAGATCAAAGCTTCTTTCATAATTTGATTTTATCAAATTTTATACGGCAAAAATTGTGGCAAATCCTAAAGATTTTTTAATTAAGGTATTTTACGATTTTGTTATAACAAAGGAGACGGCATGGCTAAAATATCTTGGTTCGAAATCTTAGCCGACGATAATGCAAGGGCGAAATATTTTTACGAAAGTATTTTTGGTTGGAAGATAAATAAAACCAGCGACGATTACGAGTATTGGATGATTCAGCAGGAATCCGACGATGACATCGGTGGCGGAATAATGAACCGAAAAATGGTGGATACAAGGACCAAGATCACTGGTTTTGTTGACTCGATTCCGGTGGACTCTGTTGATAAGTACGCCGAAACTATCAAAATGCATGGCGGAATTTCCATAAAAGAAAAGCACGCCATTCCCGGCTATGGTTGGCACCAGTATTTTATGGACACCGAAGGCAACATTTTCGGAATCATGGATCAAGACTCAACCGCAAAATAGACTTTATATTACAAAAATTACGTCGTCCGATTCCACAACAAAAAACGCCCAGTCAATAGGCTGAGCATTTTTTGGTAGCGCCAAGGGGAATCGGACCCCTGTTACCACATTGAAAGCGTGGTGTCCTAACCACTAGACGATGGCGCCTCAACTGGTTTTCCGTGAGCGATCCATCACAGGAAGGTGAATCGAATGGTGGATTGCCTGGGACTCGAACCCAGAACCAATGGCTTAAGAGGCCACTGCTCTACCATTGAGCTAGCAATCCATGGTACGCCCTGAGGGATTCGAACCCCCGACTTCCACGTCCGAAGCGTGGCGCTCTAATCCGCTGAGCTAAGGGCGCATACTATTGATAAATTTCTTAACTTCGGAAAGACAGATTTCCATCCGATTTGAGAAATTGTTGTTATTAATTGTTAATGTTACATCGTTGCTATATGATTTCAGAAATTCATCATGTTCTGTATATAATTTATCGATCTGAGACATTGTGTTTGCATATTCTTTGTATTGATATAATTCTCTGACAAATTGCTTGGTCAAATCAACACTAATCACAAACCATTTATAATCAGAATCTGAAAGCAGCTGTTTTACATTTTTCCATTTTCGATCGACGCTTGCATCTAAAATGAAATCTGTTCTGTTATTAACTATCTTTTTAAGTCGATCATCCCTAGTGCGAACAAATAATTCCTGATCTAGAATTTTTGACCTTGTATCTTCGTGAATTTCGCTTCTAATTGCGTCGTTGCTGAATATGGGCAAAGCCAAATTCCAAGAAAGAAAAGTAGCAATCGGTGTTTTTGACGTGCCGACCATGCCAGCAAAAGCAATACAGATAGGTTTTTTTAGTGGATTTGGAGTCAAGTTGACCAGCTATCTTTATGGGGCGGCCAACGGGAATTGAACCCATGATTGCAGTGCCACAAACTGCCGTGATAACCACTTCACTATGGCCGCCATATGCATTAGTCAAAAGTCCATAAAGTTTGTAAAGTTCATAAAGTCTTCTGAATTTACTTTATAGACTTTCAACTTTTCACTTTCGACTCGCCCCGATTTATTGGGGCATGGTACCCGCGGAAGGAATCGAACCTTCGACCCACTGCTTAGAAGGCAGTTGCTCTATCCACTGAGCTACGCGGGCTGGAGCGGGTAAACGGAATCGAACCGTCCTCTCCACCTTGGAAGGGTGGCATAATAAACCACTATACGATACCCGCACTGCTTCTCTGGTCGGGGTGGTCGGACATCTCACGCGGCTTTGCCTTCTGGACACCCTCGGTTTCCAGATCCTTCCGACTGCGGAAAACTCCCGTTTTCCGACCCTTTCCCATTCTTGCCCGACATCCTGGTCGGGGTGGTCGGACTCGAACCGACGACCCCCGCGTCCCAAACGCGGTGCTCTAGCCAACTGAGCCACACCCCGATTAACAACAAAATTCCCTCTTGCAGTACCATAATATCATACACGAAATTGGTCATCTAGTCAATCAACCTTAACGGAAAAATTAAAGTAGAGACGATAACTAAAACGTACAAATTTTTAAAATGATAACGTGTTTTGAAACAAAGTTGACGTATTTAGTTTTTTGTGATATAAAAATTGCGACCACAGGCCCCTACACTAGAACAAGGAGATGGCGCCAGTGCCAGTAATCAAAGGTCCCATTAGTCCCATGATGCGGCAACGGCTTGTGGAAGCCTTGTGCCGTGAGCTGACTCCGGAGATGTACCAGGCAGTCGCAATCAACCGCCTCCTCGGTTGTGTCGAGTCCCCGGTGGTATCGATCGGGGCCTCATCGGCTTTCCACGCCGAACACCCCGATGTGATCAAGGCTGTGCACGAGATCGTAGCCAACACGGGAATACGCGTCTGCCATGGCGTGAACACGAGGCCAGACTTGCCGGAGATCGTCTACTACGCACCGAGAGACCTGTTCAGCCAGGCGTCCCAGGCGTTGGTGGTGGCGAACGTCGTATACAGCGCCGTCGCCATTCAGTGCGAGGTCACCAACTTGGCCGGAGAGCCGGCGTGGTACGCTGCAGCCCATAGCTGCCATGATGACCTGCTCCAGAGATTCGAGTGCACTATGCGTAACCTGCATAACCGCATCCTCGGCATGGAGTACTACTACGCATCGGGGATGAAGTTCGTCCCCAAAGCGGCCTAACCACGGCCCACAACAACGAACACTTCGGCCTCCCTTTGCGGGGAGGCCGAGTGCGTTTTAGGGCGCTAGTTCGTAGCAAGTAGTCAGTAGTCCTTAGCTTTTAGATATTAGATATAAGTTTTTAGTTATTTTTCTCTATATACTCCCGCCCGGATGTTTTTGCGTACCTGCCAAGAATCTTTCATCATGCGCAAGCCATCTTTTATTGGGTTTACTAGTGAATGCGGATCATCATACCACGTAATACCGACTTCTTTAATTTTGAATCCAAATTTTCTAGCAATGGCCAAAACTTCTATATCAAAACTCCATCGCTCAAAGGTTACCTTAGAAAACACACGTTCAGCTGCACGTTCGGAAAATAATTTAAAACCACATTGGGTATCATGTATTCCAGAGATTGCTGTAGCACGAATCACCAGATTGATCGCTCTGCCTCCCATTTTTCGTACAAATGATTGTGGAATCGCTAACTTGCCACCTTCAACATAGCGTGAACCGATTACGACATCATAATCTTTTACATATTCCAAAAGCTTTTCGACCTGTTCAACGGGCGTTGAGTTGTCCGCATCGGCAAAAAGCCTGTATTTGCCATGGGATTTAAGCATACCCTCTCGCACGGTGTATCCCTTTCCCTTATTCTCTTTTCGATCGATGATTACAAGATTTTTCAGCCGATCATCAAATTCATGAGCTTTTTCTGCTGTGTTGTCCGGTGCACCATCGACTACTACGACTGTTTCGATTTTATAATCAACTTTGTTTTCTAACTTCTCTATTGCCCCAAGAACTTTGTGAATGCGATGTGATTCTTTGTAGGCGGGAATAATGATTGATAGATAAAATTCTTCCGACATAACTACCCTAATTATTGTTAATAATAATGTTGCTGCGATCAATTGTTAGGCTTCCTGGCAGATCAGTGTGAGTGATTGGATAAGGTGATTCTGGCGGATTTTCATTCAAATCCTGTGGGGTAATATGGAAAACCAATATAGACCCGCCGATTTCAGCAGTCGGAGTGAAATTATCCAGCCAATCGTATGACCACTTGCCCTCTTGTGGCCCGTAAAGTTTCGATGACTGGTAATAAGTCGCGGAAACTGCTAGCCAGCCGGTGGCTGGCCCATATGAGCTGTGCCAATCCTCAGCCTGCGGAATATAATATTGTGGCACTGAGCCGCCAAAATAATCAACCTTGATAGCATCGATATTGTTTTCATCCACATAATCTTTCAATCTTAGCAAATCTTGGCCCCAATCAAGCGATGAGTCTGTCATGTATTCATATCGTTTATCTCGAGGTACGACGTTATTAAAATAGGCTATATATTGCGGATAGTACGAAAGAACATCAACAATAAGCCAGGCAGAAAGGCCAAAAATCACAATCGATTGAGTGGTCCAAAATGGCTTATTCAAATATCGTTGCATTTGCTTGGCGATAAATAAAACCATAAATGGAACGGTCGGCATAAGATGCCTGATGCCGATATTTAATTGACCCTTGAGCGTGAAAGCCCAGTAAACCACAATCGGAGTCAATAAAAGCCAATTTTCCCAAAGGTCTTTTTTGTTTTTTGTTCTGAACACTATTGCCGTAATAATCGACCAAAAAACTAAAATGATTATTGGGATGGGAGTTTTTATGAGCCAGGCTACAGGGAAAAACCAGCTAATGCTTTTATCTGAAAGGTTGCCGAGAATATATACCGCATTACCACCCTCAACTCTTTTCAAGACCAACATTACTCCTAAAAGATAATGGCCAAGAGCGCGAGTAAAAGGATTATTTTCAAAATGATGCAAAAAGTTTCGAAAAACAAGGGTGCTTGGATTGGATGTTAGATTGCTCTCGATAACCTGGTGTTCGATTGCCGGTGGCGTATTCCATACAAAGGGGATATAAACAATGGTTACGATGACCAGAGAGATTGCGCAAGTCCAAAAATATGATTTGAAATAGCTCCAGAATTTGGGCCAAAATCTTACCTCATCTGTACGATCCATAAATGCTCGGGCGATAACAAGAATTAAAAAGATGGCAAATAATAAAAAGGCTGAAAATTTTAGTAGTTGCGCTAAGGCAAACGCTGCAGCTGCCCACAAAAGCGAGGCAAACGTCCGCCGCTCCAGTAATTTATCAAAAGCAAATATAGCGATCAGATACCCAAATGCAGCTGCGATATCGGTGGTAACAAGTCCGCCGTGGCCCAAAATATCCGGATAAAAAGCAATCAACAAGAGAGCAAATAGCCCGGCTTTCCGCCCCCATGATTTTTTTGCCCAAGTAAAAAGTAAGACTGCAAGCCCAAGCATCAATAAAAGCATCGGAAGGCGCGACCAAAAAAGGATGGTTTTGGGATTGTTTCCTGCCTCATAAAGAAAATACCAGCCAGATTCCCACTGGTTAATTGCATCCCAGCTCCAATCGGCTTTCAGCCCATTTAATTTGAGAAATGTGAGAGGAACCCCAGCCAATGCCTTGGCGATCGGCGGATGCTCCGGATTGAGGCGGTAATCATGATATTTGTCATAAGAATATCCAGCCGGAATGTGTGCAATTTCATCAACTATTCCGGAGTTTCCCATAGCAGAGAAAAGAGCAATTATAAACATCGAAAGCAATATGACGCCAGCAAGAAGAATGGTGATGAAATTTTTATCGGATTTTGTAAGTTTGGCTAAGGTTGACATAAGTACCTCTACTTTCTATATGTCCATAATTTATTGGCAAAGAAATTCCAGAGTGTTGCAGCGCCAGATGCAAAGATCAGAGCGACAATGTCACGGCTTGAGAATTTACCAATTGTTGCACGAAATACAACATAATTAACACCCCAGCCGATCAATGAAACAATAAAAAATTTAAAAAATATTGCGCTTTTAGTCCCAATCTCGCCATTTTTACCGACTGATTTCTGGTATTCTTTTTTGAAGGTCCAAATCGTATTCCATATATATGAATTTATGACGGCGACAACAAAAGAAATCGCTTTGGCAATCGACTTTTCAAGAGTTTCTGTAAGTAGCGTATTGATAAGAATATAGTAAACAATCCAATCAACAGCAGTATTCGAGACTCCGACAACGGCAAACTTAACAAACTGAATAAGCCCTCTGCTCCCCTCACTTTTTTTCATAACGCTCCATTCCTATTATTGCGCCAGCTCAGATTCAATACTGGTGCGCTTCGTTGATTTTATTGTCACTCTAAATTCTAGATATTTTCCGAGCATAAGTCTAGTCTGTGATTCAAGAGCAGGAATGGCCGAGAAAGCAATGCTGGTAATAGGCATCACAATCGGCGTTAGGATCCAGTCCAAGAAAATCCTTCGGATTGGTTTCTTGCCTCTATATGGTGGGACCAGCAAAGTTGAGATTGTGAGAGTGACGATCATACCGATCCATGCAATATATAAAATTCTTCTATAAATAAATGGAAAATAGAAGGCCATTACCGTTTCTTTGAAAGAACCGTTCAATACAAGCGGATACCAAGACGCCGTTGCCAAAATGATTGAGGCCGTTGACCACGATACATGCGACTCCCAGAGTATTAGAGCATTTGACCAGCGATCTATCCAATGGATTTTTTTGTCCTTGATAGTGTGTTCCATCACATATGGTATATCGGAAACCCCCCAAGACCATCTTCGTTTCTGGAGATACTGCTCTTTGATCGTTGATTTCATATCTCCGGCCAAGATTGCATCCTGATAAATCGGAGTGTACAGCGGGACAACATCATGGTCGCCATTGAAACGATAATAGCTTCTCCAAAACTGATGGCCGTCCTCAACAACAGATTGCTTTGACCAGAAATCAGTCATTTCCAGCGCAGCCATACTTTGAGCTTGTGCAGAAAAATTGCGCAAGCGCGAAGGCCTGGTAGCCACGATAAGCTGCCAAAAAGATGAACCCATCGCAATCAGCCTCATCGGCATCGGCACATCCCAAATATTGTTGAAAAACATCGGTAATGGCTGAAAACTTTTATGAATCGGATCAGGATCAGTAAGATACAAATAAGTGAGGCAGGGCAAATAATTTTTGTCCATTCTGTGATCGGCATCCATATTGGTCACGATAACATTGTCCAAGGGAATATTCTTTTTCTTGAAATATTCAAGCATGATTTTGCCAGAATACGTGATATTTGGCCCTTTGCCAATAATCTCGTTTGGCATATCTTTCGGGTGCATTATAACCAAATAATCTGCAACTTTATCTTTATATTTTTCAGTAAGGATTTTTCCGTATGGCTCTGCTTGCTCTTTGGCGCGTTCCTCAATTGCCAAAACGTAAACGACTTTGTCCATTGGATAGTTTGATTGATAAACAGATTGGATGGAGTGTTCAAGTATGGCGATGTCTTCTTTGTATGTTGGCACGATCACAAGGTGCCATATATCCTTGTAACTCTTGTCTGGCGGAAGCTGCTTCAATTTGGCGAACCAATCAATCTTTGTGTCTTTTCTGTAGTTTTTATAACCCAAAATGAGCCTGTATGACATAAAGAATGTGCGCACAAGCCAGAACGTGACATAAAACAGAAGCACTATCGCCAAAAACCTTGGGGCATAATAAGCCAGAAACAATGGGGATATAATCACAACCCAGGCAATCGCGCCAGGTAAAATTTCAAAAAATCGTTTGTATTTCCAGTTTGACATTATTTATTCCCATAAATGTAGAACATTTCCAGCACGAAGATAAATATACTATAAAATGGCAATGCACCCAAAAGAAGATGAGAAATATGTTCGTCTTTTTTATACGAATATATGGATAATATAAGATGCAATATTAATATTACCAGAAGAAGTTGAATTGGATAATAGTTCAGGCGAGTATATACAAAAATACCATTATCTGTAATTCCTTTTGTCCAAATGAAATATTCGATAATCCCAGAAACTGCGGCAACAATGACAAAATATCGATTGAATAAATCGTTCCAAAGGCAATTTTTAATGTTTTCAAATAATATTTTCATATTGTTTGGAGCCGAAACCGGGAGTCGAACCCGGGACCTTCACTTTACGAAAGTGCTGCTCTACCAACTGAGCTATTTCGGCAATAGGCGACTAACAGGCGGGCGAAAGCATTGCTCTATCGACTGAGACCCGAAGGGTACCCTTTCCCGAAGGAAAGACCCAACGGGTAGCCATTGGCTCCTTTGGCTTGGGTCTACGCTGGCGAATCAAAAATCCCCTCATAATTCACTCATAAAGATAGCAAATATTAGGGGATTACACAATGCATTTGTAGCTCCTCGACAAACTCGGGGTAAACAGTTACCCCAATTTCGCGATTACGTTCCGCGGGGCAGCCAGAATTGATATTGTTTGGAGCGGGATACCGGAATCGAACCGGCGACTTATCCTTGGGAAGGACACATTTTACCACTAAACTAATCCCGCATTAACGCATTCTGCTTCAAACCGCTCGAAATAGACGAAGTGAAGCAGGTCAACTAAACTAATCTGTGCTAGCAATAAAACACTTTATCTAAATCTCAGCTATTTTTCAACTATGGTTTATATATTATTGTTAGAAGTCCTAATTATTTTATTCAAAGGTAATGGTATAGTTAACCTTAGAATAAATTCAATTATTATTTTAACGGGAGGAGATGAAAATGCCAACAAAAGCAGGAATCAAAAGACGCGGATTTGCATCTATGAGCCTAGAAAAACGGAAGAAAATTGCCAGCATGGGCGGCAAAGCCTCCCATGCCAAGGGTACAGCTCATGAATTCACACCCGAGGAAGCTAGAATCGCCGGGCGCAAAGGCGGACTGAAGTAGCTGCAATTTTGATTTTTTAAATAAAAATTAATGATCAATTTTGAAAAAGTTGATAGGGATTTTTTTGTGTTGTAAAATAATAAAAAGAATAATAAAGAAGGGAGAAGATGGAGACAAGGAAACTAAACTGGGTGCTGACACTTGTTTTGTCAATCATTGTCGGGCAGCTAGGCGTGGACAGATTTATGATGGGACAAGTGGGGCTGGGAATTTTGAAATTAATCACTGCCGGTGGCTGTGGCATATGGTGGATTATAGATATCATCCTTATTGCAACAAAGCACCCGTTCCCCGGAATTGAATGGGAAGCTTAATTTTTTGAAAAAAATAATTTCTAAATTTATTGAAATTATATCAATGGGAACGCCACAAAGCGTTCTCATTGTTTTATCGTCTATTCTGATAGTCGAGGCCGCGGTCCCGGAAAACTTTTGGTTCAATAATTCACTATGGCATTGCCCGATACAACGATTTATTATGCCTCTATTTTTCGGCAGCCATTGTCCTTCCTCAGGATTTTTTGTCGGCTGCCGCTGCCCAGGTTGTGGGATGACCCATGCGTTATCGGCCTTGATGCATGGTAATTTGCATGCTGCAATTGACTATAACATTCTTGTGGTTCCCTTGTCTTTGGTTGTGCTGTATTTGATAATTTCAAGCATAATCCACTTATATAAAATTACCCGACAATAATTTCGACTTCAATAATGATAACTTTTTTCAAATCAAAAACTTTCATTCCGACCAAACGTAACAATTCTTCCGCGGTCACGGAAGAATTGTTACGTTTTTTATTGTCATTTGTATTAAAATAGTTTTTTTGAAAAATCAGTTATAATATTTATATAGTATTTTTCATAGAATATTCAGAACAATAATTTATAAAATAATTTTAATTCACTGGAGGCACAATGAAGCGTGGAATTGAAAGAGGCGGTGTGTCCGCCGACGAGCTAAGCGAATACGAAGAAATGGGTGTTCCAGAACCAGACAATCCGGTTTCGCGACAATTAGCAAAAGGGGAACAGATAGAAGGCACACAAAACCCGGGAAGACCAATATCACACGAATTACAACAAAGAGCTGCCGAAGCTCAAGTTGAAACTGCCGAGCACACAGAAGAGATAACGAGAGAACAGGAGCGCGCTCGCGAAGAAGAACAAAGACGCATTGCGGAGGTTCGCAGCAGCATCGAGGCAACGCCCGAGAGTGACGGCCCCATAGAAGAAAATTAACTTTTTATTTAACATGTCTGAACAAAGAACAAAAGTTGGCGTCGGAGTAATGATTCTGCGTGGCGGTAAGATCCTTTTGGGTTTGCGGAATGAAGATGCAGAAAAAGCCAGTTCCGAACTTCATGGCGAGGGCACGTGGACAATGCCTGGCGGAAAGATGGATTTTCAAGAAAAACTGGTTGATCTTTGTTTTCGTGAAACAAAAGAGGAAACTGGGATCGAGATTGCCAAAGATAAACTAAAACTTATCAGCATTCAAGAAAACATCACCGCGGACAAGCATTTCATCACACTGGGATTTCTCTCGGAAAATTTTTCCGGAGAGCCGAAAGTTTGCGAGCCGGATGAGATCATCGAGTGGCGCTGGTTTCCAATCGCCGATATTCCGGAAAATATCTTTCCACCAAGCAAACAGGTGCTAGATCACTATTTGAATCATAAAATATTCTAAAATTTTTTCTCAGTATATTCTTTGATGGCAACAGCATTATTGTGCTCGGTATCTTTTGCTGCGAATAACAGGGTAATATTTTTGTGCTTTTTCAAATTTTCAAGCTCTCCCCTATTCGACTCAAGTTCTAAAAAATATTTCTGTTTGAATTCTGACCATTTGTCATCGTTGTGGCCGAACCACTTTCGAAGCTCGTTTGACGGCGCAATCTCCTTGAGCCAAAGATCAATTTTCGCTTCTTCTTTTTTTATTCCCCTTGGCCACAACCGATCAACTAGAACTCGAAAGCCGTCATTTCTACTCGCTGGTTCATAAATTCGTTTGAGAATAATATCCATAATAACAGAATAAAATAAATTCGAGTGTATTGCTAGAACAAAATTTCCAAAATCAGACCCTTATAATGTTGGAGTTGGTTGAAAACGATTTTTGAAATTATCAATCAGTTTTTGGAAAAATCCGATTGGCGATTTGCAAGTCGAATTAAACATTTGGATATCTTCACTTGATAGCATTGGGTCAGACAAATTTTGAGCTCCCAAGATTGAATACATTATTGAAGTATCAATCGCATCATGCCCAAGTGAAAGAGCGTGCCCTAGTTCGTGCATCAGAACCAAGCGTAATTCCTCACTGTTGCCAAATGTGAAAATATCAATTTTAGGATCAGCTGGATAATATAGCCCCGATGTAATAATCTTATTTTGGTCTGTACTAATTTCATTGTTCAACTGGCCCAAATTGGAATTATGGTCGTTAATTTGGATATTTAGAAGGCTGATGTAATCATTAATTTGCGAACGCCTTTTATCGAGATTGGCTTTTTCTGATTGTAATCGGGTATATACTTCCTGCGGTGCTCCGCCGTGTAAATTCCAGTATTGAACGGTTGAATTATAATCATTCAAATCAGATTCGTAACTCGTAATCATGGATTCCAATTTTGATTTTGCTGAATCAATCGCATTACCAGAAGAATCAAGATTTGCAACCTCGGAATTTAATTTATCAACATTTGCTTGGCGCTCATCATAGACCAGGTTAATTTTTAATTTAGCTGATGAATCGTATAAGAGAACCTGCTCGCCGGCTTCCGAATTCCAACGACTAGTTGCATCATCGGCAATTTTTGACAAGTCTGAATTTGAAATTTTAAAACGCGGATCAACATTGCCAATGGCATACTTTACAGGAAGTTTGCATGGATTTTTCAAAAAAACAGAATATAAATAATATCCTGCCATTAAAATCAGAATCAAAAAAATTGCTGCTGGCCAAAAACTACTGCGTTTATTCGAAGTTAGTTGGATATTTTCTTCCATACCAAAATTATATCGCCTTTGGAATTAGCATAAAAGATATTGAATAAATAATATTCGGGGAGGGGCTCGCGTGATGCTAACCCCTGGGTCTCCCTCCGGCCAACGCTACGTGGCAGATCCCCTCGGAGCAGACGGGTATCTCAACGATTGTTGGCTTCTCCGGGTCATCGGATGGATACCTTACGAGCAAGATGAGTTGGCCGTCAGTGGCGTAGCTGGTGCTGAGCACCGCTGTCACAAGACCGAATATATCTTCTCGCACGCTCGGGATCCACACTTCATCACCCGGAGAGAAATGCCTGACACCGCGTAGCCGGGATGGCACCAGATTTTTAGCCACGAGGGCATTTTTCTGCGCCACCCAGCCATTCTGGGCACCTAAAGATGCGAGCACCTGGTGCTCACCCCTTTCCGTATGTCTAGCGTTATGTTTACTCTATACGAAAATTGACTTTTGTCAACAAAATTAATAGTTCTAGAACTGTTTATATTGCAAATTTGATAGCAAGATAGATCACGGCCATACCGAGAATTGTCATGATAGTAGTCAGGAAACGTGGGTGGCGATGATGGGATTCGGGCACAAGATCAGATGCACCGATGTAAAGGAAAAAACCACCAAAAACAGCAAGAATCAAACCCAGAGTACTTTCAGATACACTAAAGAAAAATGTCGAGAGAACGCCAAAAACCGGTGCAAGAGCATCGAATAGGAGTAATGTGAATGCCGTTTTTGATTTGCCGCGGTTTTTCAGAATGAAGTTGACGGTATTTATGCCATCGGAAAAATCGTGGGCAAGTACAGCCACAGCAACGACGATGCCGACAACCGGCGAAACCTTGAATGCCAGACCGATTCCAAGGCCATCGAGAAAACTATGAATTATGAGAGTAATTGCTCCAGCTAAGCCATTATGATTTTCATCTTTATGCTCATGATCACCATGCGCATGAATGACTAAAATGCGATCAAGTATCATAAAAAGTATGAAACCAATGGCAATGAATGTGGTTGCCAGCGATGAGTCATATTTTTCTGAAACCAATTCGATTGATTCCGGCAAAAGATCGAAAAGCGCCACACCAACCACCGCACCAGCAGAGAACCCGAGAATGATATGAAGTTTGTCCTTGAAACGAAGAGCAAATAGCCCGCCAAGCAATGTGGCAAAGAATGTCGCGATCGCGAATGCAATAATCATAACTCTACATTAGGTAATTTTTATTTGAATGTAAATAGAGGTAAAAATAGCCTTGCGGCTATTTTTACCTTATTGGGGTCAATCGTGGACGATATTAGAACCATTACACGAAAATTACAGAAGAAATATCCGCAAGTTATTTTGCAGGCTGAATTGCCGGTAGTTGCCAGATTTTTCCATCGAGTATGCTATCAATTTTGTCTGATTGGGGTGCAAATAGACGCCACATCACTTCAAACCCTTGGCCACTAGCGGTCGGAAGCCAGTTGTTTTGTTTTGCCGAATCCGTAGGTTGTTCTGCCTGTAAATAGAAGTCGATTGAGCCATCGGAATTGGTTGAAAGCTCCGATGAATTGGTGAAGGCATAGCGGTTCAGCGAATTTGGAATCATCCCTCCCTTGAGATTATAAACTGTCAACGACCACCCTTCGCTTGTTGGCGGCGGCGTCTGCATATGCAGGACATAATTGGTTGAGCCGTCGAGCGCTTTTTTATTGTGATCGCTCCAACTTAGAGCATAAATTGCCTGGTCCGCAGTGAACGCACCCAGGCCAACTTGAGAAACAACCGCACGCTTTTTGTAATCGGTCCCGTATTGTCCAAAACCTCCGAGCATATAGCCATTATATTTATCAAAATCCACAACCGCTTGTTCCTCGGTGTATTTTTTAATTTGATCTGGACCGGCAGCAACAGCATCATTTAAGCCCCGCAGCACATCACTATTTAGGCGAGAATTTTCTGAAGGTTTCATGCCGGGACCAATGCCAACTTCTGCAAATTTATTTAATTCTTCTTGGTCCCTTGCTGGCGGAATAAAGAGTTGAAGTTGCTCCCCAAGCTGATCGAAAAACTTTGCGTTGGTGGGTATTGAATATTTTGTTACTGTTGTTACTGGTTTAGATGGTGCCGATGGTTGATAGCTTGTGCCAAATTTTGAAAGCGGTGTTAAAGCATAGCCATCCTGAATCTTGTTGACGGAGGCAAGATCACTCGCTCCTTTAAGTTGTGTCGAGCCGATAACCCAGATGCGTGAATAATCCGCATTAATTCGCTGTGCTCCTTCTGGAATCGCCACGTCTTTTTGAGAGGGATCAGCAATCACATAATCGCCCGGCTTTGTATTGCTGGCGCTGCCTAAATTTATGAGATTCTCGGTGTAAGGATCAAGAAGGGCCAAAACAAAATAGTGATCCGTCACTTCAGGCACATGCAGAACTTGAGGCTCATCTTTAAGGTCGAGCCAGGCGATTGAAGACAAAGACGTTGCACCCGTTGCCACAACTGCCGAGCTGCCCGCATTGTTGAGTGTTCGCACATTATTAAACTGATTTGTCGGTCCGAATGCTCCCTCAGAGACATTGACACTTGTCATGCTCTGGAACGTGGCGTTGGTCGTCATTAGTGGCAATCCATAGGTATAAGCTTCCAGACCGATTTTATATCCTTTGTCGTAGTTTGCGGTTTTTATGCGTTGCTTATAAGCTTTAGTTTGGCTAAATACTAAAAACCCAATACCTAATACCAAGATAATAATTCCAGTGATGAGAAAAAATTTTACCTTAGATCCCTTTTTGTCTTTTTCCATGCCCCTCCTAGTAATGTAAATTTAAGTTCCGTTTATTAAATTGTAACCTAGCTGCAACAAACAAAAAAGCCATACAATAAATTTATAGCCGTTTTGTTGGCTGGACATAGCAGATCCGGTTTGAATTTTTTATGTTCAGGATAGAATTTCTAACCCAGATATAGCTTAACTGTTATAGAAGTGATAATCTTTAAGAACAACAATTATGTGATGGAAGTAACTATGAAAATCGTGACTTTAGGTATCGATTTAAGCGATGAGCATAAAAAAATATTAACATCTCTTGGTGATCTCGAATTGTCTGATGCGCCGGTTAGTGTTGATGATTTTTTAGAAAAAACAAGCGGGGCGGATATTATCTATAGCGACGGCGATTATTTGCTGGATAGTTTACTTAAACTTAAGAATGTATTTATCACATATCCGTTTGTGGAACTGGGTTTGTTTGATTCTGAGGAACTGAAAAGGAATGGAGTGTATGTAGCGAATGCACGGGGTGGAAACAAAAATTCTGTTGTCGAGTGGGTTATGTTCATGGCGCTTTCTTTATTTAGAAAATTTATTCCGATGGTCAGAGCCAAAGAGAGTTTTCCCTTTAAACTGAATGAAAGCCTTGAAGGCAAAACAGTTTTAATCGTCGGTCATGGCTCAATAGGCAGTCAAATAGGTGCTCTGTGTGAAGCATTCGGTATGAAAACTAAATATTTTGAACGAGGTGACGATCTTTCTTCAAAAGCAAGAGATGCCGATTTAGTCATTAATGCTTTGAACTGCAATTCCAGTAGTAAAAATTTATTGAACGAATTATTTTTTTCAAATCTCAAAAAAGGATCTTACTTTATCACCTTTGCTCGACCGTACACTTATGACATTGATGGCCTCATGAAGTCGATAAACGCAGGAATCGTCGCTGGTGCAGCAATTGATTGTGATCCCGAGTCATTTGGTGACACCAAGAACGAATTTTATAGAAAAGCTTTTGACAATGATAAAATATTAGTTACACCACATATCGCTTTTTCAACAACAAAAGCCAGCAAAGCAGGAAAAGATCTTGCCATTAAAAATATTGAGTCATACATTAAGGGCAAACCTCAAAATATTTTAACCAAGGAATAGTGCTCTATCTGGCCGACGGGTATCCCGACCTCTTCCTTCGGTTCGATCACGGGCTACATTCATCAAATAAAAATGCGCTTAGATTTCTAACGAAACCCATGCGCATTTTTACTGGCGGGACATAGCGGATCAGGTTAGAACTTATTGTATGACTTAGATTAACTCTTGTCTGTTCAATTTCATTAAATACTCAAAGTTGCCATCTTCTGTATTCCTTACCGTTTTGAAATGTTTGAAGCCCACTTTCTCGTATGCCCTGATTGCAGCCACATTCTTCGGGTCGGGAGCGATAATACATTTTTCTACTTTAAATTGTTTGAAAGCAATTTCTTTAAGAAATTTTTTTATTATAAACTCACCATACCCTTTATGAAGGAAGTCTTGATTACCAATAAATAAATCTACAGAAACGGCATTATCTTTGTAGTCAATTGCTTTTTTGTGGTCTGGATAATCATCCATCTGATAAGTCTGAATTAATCCGATGGGGGTTTGTTCAATATATATAATATGACAGAAGGTCGGCTTTTCGCCTGCTATTCTTGGCAGATAGATTTCATTTATTTCTTTCATTGTTGGCGTTCCAGGCCTGAACCACTCTTTCACAAAATCTTGGTTTCGCCATTTCAACAGAAGAGGTAAATATTTTTGCTTCAATTTTTTGAACGAGATATTGCTTTCCATTGTTTTATTTTAGCATAAAGATAAATGAGTCAAAACTCCACTTTGCCTTCAACAAAAAAGTAAGATGCCGAGGCATCTTTTTAACCTGCCTGCCGGCAGGCAGGCGCACTGAATTTACACTTTATTATTATATCTTGTTATATGCTACTGAGCTATCTTTTTCATTGGCGGGATCGACCGGACAATCTCACGCGGCCTTCGGCCTCTCCATAGGGCTTCCGCCCTCTGGCGCTTCGCTGTCACCTCGCACGGGAGACCAATTGTTCTCCCGACCCCACTCGTGTTCGAGTCCAGCCTTCTGCCTCCGCATAAAACAAAAATAGCCCAGTGGCTATTTTGCTTTATGGCGGGAACGACCGGACTCGAACCGGCGACCTCCACAGTGACAGTGTGGCGTTCTAACCAACTGAACTACGTCCCCGTGCCAATTACCAACAAATTATAACAGAATTGCAGTTCCAGATCAAGATTCTACACTAATAATTCCTTACTTCCCAGATTATCATGTCGCTGTTATTGGCCACAGCTTTGTTATGATATGAAAATTCAATTACACTATCGGGGTATTTAGAATTTATCTCAACTAATTTTTCATAATTCTCGTTACCGCAAATCGATTTTATGGTTGAAACAGCGGAGATTCCAGATTCATCACGAGCATCGATCCGGATATTTTTGTTTTCTGTATATGTGATATCGCAATATCGCTCACTACGCACTAAATGGCACAAAAGAACTAAACTTTCAGGTGGCGTCCATTCGTGAAAATACATCAAGTTTTCTGAAAGCCCCAATATTTTTAGTTGCCCAATTCTTGCCGGAATTTCCGAAGTGTAGATTCCCTCCTGAAAATGATTTCCCGGTCGTAGATAACGAATAGCGACAAGACCAGTAAAACCACTAGAGTACAAGTCCTCTTTTTTTCTCCAAATTCTTGTCGAATTTCCCAAATCGCCTCTCGTCAGCAGTGACACCATTTGGATTTTGTTAGAAATTTTCATGTTCAGTTTCATCATATCAAAAATTTATAATCTTTCTTTGCTATAATCAGATTATGAAAATTGTTTCCTGGAATGTGAATGGGATAAGGTCGGCTGGAAAGCAAGGTTTTTGGGATTGGTTTAAGAAGTGCGATGCCGATGCGGTTTGTTTGCAGGAATTGAAGATCGATGAGAACGCGATGAACGGAATCGCAAAAATTGACGGCTACCAGGCCTTTTTTAATTTTGCCGAGAAAAAGGGTTATTCGGGAGTAGCTATATACTTGCGGAATAGTTTCAATGCCGTAGCAAAAAAATTTTCTCTTGGCCTTGAGCGATTTGACAATGAGGGCAGATATATCGAGCTCGATCTTGGAGATTTTATTTTGATCAATATTTACATTCCTCATGGCGGCAGGCAAAAAGAAAATCTTAAATACAAACTTAATGTTTATGAAAAATTATTCGAAAGATTAAAGGAACTTTCCAGCCGAAAAATTATTTTGTGCGGAGATTTTAATATTGCACACGAAGAAATTGACTTGGCCCGGCCAAAAAGTAATAAAAACAATATAATGTTTACGCCGGAAGAACGAGCGATAGTCGATCAGGTGCTGAATTCGGGATTTACGGATACTTTTCGCAAGTTTCATGATGACGGCGGTCATTATACATGGTGGCCATGGTTAAAAAATTGCCGAGATCGCAACCTTGGCTGGCGGATTGATTATATTTTTGCATCGGATAATATTCAATCAAAGATTAGAGACGGACTAATATTTGAAAAGATTCTCGGCTCCGACCACTGCCCTATCGGGATTAAAATGTAGCAACCTGTCCCCGTACAAGACTATATTCCTACATTTTTTGCAAAAAACTTTATTGCATTTTTTCGGCAACTCATTTGTCGATTTTTGATTCTTTTGTTAGAATGGCTTTGCCTGAAAAAGGAGTACCTACCATTACAAGGAGAGTGAGCGCAATGCGCGATTGGATCAAGGGAACGGTTCGCCCGATTTCCTTTCTGGCCGTTGTCCCGGTATTACTTGGTGCAATTGTCAGCGGAACGCGCATGGACCATCACATTGCCTATGCGCTCCTCGGTGCGATTTTGGCTGTTGGCTTCGCCAACAGCTTTAACATTGTAATCGATCGCAAGATTGACAAACACAATCCCGACAAGAAAACCCTAGCCATTCGTCAACCGGTGAGGGCTTGGTACGGAGTGCTGTTTCTGCTGCCCCCGCTGGCTTTCTGTCTGCGCAACTGCCAGTTCAACCACATCCTCCTCTCGATTCTTTTCTACCTGTCCTGCCTGTACAGTTACTTGTACGGCAATGTGCCAGTGTTGAAGAGAATATCGGTCGCGGCAATTGTTGCGGCCACGGCCTTCCTTGATGTGGAAAGGTTCAACCTCGCCGTGTGGGTGCTGGCAGTAGTCATCTTTGCCTTCATCTACTGGCGGGAGTCGCACAAAGATTCCGACGACAGGAAGGAGGATACCGAAATGAAGTTCGCCTGGATTCGGACCGGGATCACGCTCAACTGGTGGCTCGTAACGGCGCCGATCGCGGGTGCGGCAATTTACCTCTCGTGCCTCGTTGCCACCGGGAAGCCAATCAGCACAGCAGACATAGCGCTCGCGCTCGGCATTGCGATCTCGATCTGGTCGTACGTTCAGATCAGGTCGAAATACCATCTGTACAAAGTGCGATTGGCCCATGGGGCGCCTGCAGGCCGCCTGGGAATAGTTGTCTCGATGGTGGGCTTGATGCCCTCCTTTGTCAACCCGCTGTTCCTGGCCATTGTGGTGGTAAACTGCGCCTCAATCATCCACCGCAGCTTCAGGGGCCAGATCCCTTTCCACACTGGCTCGATCGCCCATGATGCGTACCTCTGGGCGAGCCTACCGCTCATGGCCATGGCCAAAGTCGGCTATCACCCACTACTTCTCGCCGCATCAATCCTGCTAGCCAGTGTCACTTGCGCCAACATGCACCGGCTGAAGTGTGCAACAACCCCTGCGATGTAGTCTCGGCTACCCCGCAACATCAGGACAGCTCGTCTCCCCGGCGAGCTGTTTTGTTTTTCATGCATTTTTGGGCAATATTACAAATGTTAAATGCCAACTTCTTGATACCATATATCAAGTTATGAAATTATAGCTACATGGCTCGTTGACTTTTTGATTTGTTTTAAGTAGATTTATCATACATTTAGTCGCAACTAGAAATTTTTCAAATGAAAAAAGAAAAAACTATTCGCGATAAGGCCATGCGCCACACCGGCATTGAAATTGTCGGCGATATGCCATGGGGTACTCATTTTTGCCAGTTTTATAAAACCAAAGAAGATCTTATCGATGTTTTAGTCCCCTACTTTAGAGAGGGACTTTTAAATAATGAAAAATGTATTTGGGTCACTTCCGGCTTTTTAAATGATGACGAAGCGATCACCGCGCTTCTTAAAGTAGTTCCAAGCATTCAAAAATATATAAAAAGCGGCCAGATTGAAATTTTCCCGTACACTAATTGGTATTTGAAACACGGAAAATTTGATCTTAAGCGCGTCCTTGCCAAGTGGGTTAAAAAACACGATGAAGCGATAAGAGATGGTTATGAAGGAATAAGAGTTACCGGAAATCCGTTTTGGATCGATAACAAGAAGGACTGGAATGATTTTGCCGAGTACGATGCTGAAATTAATAATATTATTGATGATTATAATCTTCTCATTCTTTGCACTTACTCGCTTGAAAAATGCAACTCAGATGCAATTTTCGACGTGGTTGCAAACCATGAATTTGCCCTGACCAAACGTGATGGAAAGTGGAAATTAATTGAAAATTCCGAACACAAAAAAACAGGGCAAGCCCTGCTAGAAAGTGAAAAAAAATACCGTTCGTTGTTTGACCAAATGTCGGAAGGCTTTGCACTGCATGAAATTATTTGCGATAAAAGTGGAAAACCAATTGATTATCGTTTTATAAATGTAAATCCCGGATTTGAAAAGTTAACAGGCCTAAAAGCGAAAAATATAAACGGGAAATTACTTAGTGATGTATTGCCCAATGAAGATCCCAAATGGCTGCGCGAATATGGCGAAGTGGCACTCACTGGCAAACCGGCTCGTTTTGAAAGTTATTCACCAACCTTAAAACGCTATTATAATGTTTTTGCATATTCGACAAACCCGGGGCAGTTCGCTGTAATTTTTTCTGATATCACAGACAGAAAACTTGCTGAAATTGAAACGGCAACTAATCTAATGAAATATTCTGTTTTATTTAATTCAATTCCTGTGGGAGTTAGTGTTACTGATCGCAAGGGAAATATTATCGAAACAAATGAAGAAACATCCAGGATTTTAGAAGAGTCACGCGAGAGCATAATGGGAAGAAAAATTGGCCACCCCAAATGGAAATCCATTTATTCCGATGGAAAGAAAATCAAACCCGATGAATTTCCAAGCCTTACTACCCTGCATGAAAAACGCATTGTTGATGATTTTGAGATGGGGCTCGTAAAAGAAAAAAACAAAATTACCTGGATCAGTGTATCCTCCCAACCAATACAGAAAATCGAGGATTACGGGGTACTTACCACATATATAGACATAACCAAACGCAAGCTGGCCGAAAATGAGCTAAAAAAGCTTCAACAACAAATGACTGCAATTTTGGAAAACATCGATGGTGGGTTTATTGCATTAAACAAAGATTGGAAATATACATTTATAAACAAAAAGGCGGCAAATAATTTATTTAAAGAGCCGGAAGATTTGATCGGAAAAAATATTTGGACGGAGTTTCCAAAACTACTAGGCACTTCTATAGAAAAAAATTTTAGAAAAGTAATGCACACCAACGTGCCTATGTACTACGAAGAAAAGGGAATTGAAACAGACCGGTGGTATGAAAACCACATTTATCCCATACCTGAAGGTATTGCGATTTTTTGGAGTGATATTACTGCACGTAAACGTGCGGAGCTAGAAAATGCGCTTCTATCTAAAACTCTTAAAAAGGAAGATCGCAGAAAAAACGAATTTATTGCCATACTCGGCCACGAGCTCCGCAATCCACTTGCTCTCCTTTCCGCATCAATTCAAATCCAGAGGGAGTCTCTTGAAAAATGCCGGAAAGGACAAAAATTTGACAAAAAATTAGTGTTTGAGGCTAATGAAATTTCAGCCGAGCAGATAAATACAATGTCCACATTACTCAATGATCTTTTGGACATTTCTCGGATATCTCGCGGTAAAATTCAACTCAGAAAAGAAAAGATTCCTTTAAATTCAATTATTAAAAAAGCAATGAATTCTGTTTTGCCAAATATTGTTGCAAAAAATCATATTCTAAAAGAGGAATTGGCCGGTGAAAATATTGTCCTCTATGCTGATCCGGTTAGGATTGAGCAAATTATTGTAAACCTACTAAATAATGCCGCCAAATATACTGATCCGAAAGGAAAAATTGTTATTAAGACCTCTTTTGATAACAATTTTGCGATTATTTCTATCCGAGACACTGGGATTGGAATACCAAATAACCAATTGGATGAAATATTTGAACCTTTCGTGCAATTGAGCACCGCACAAAAAAAATCTCAAGGCGGTCTTGGAATAGGCTTGATGCTGTCCAAACAATTGGCAGAACTTCATGGCGGCGACATAAAAGCTAAAAGCAACGGTATGAATAAAGGCAGTGAATTTATTGTCCAGATTCCAGCCGATTTAAAACACCGCAACCATTCAAGAATAAGGCAAGAAAACAAAAACGAAGGCAAAACAACAAAAAAAGTCCTCTTGGTAGATGATAATACACGGATAGCCGAGTTGTTTAGTAAGTTACTATCTCAATTTGGATATCTTACCAAAACAGCTTTTGAGGGCGAAAGCGCAATCAAAATTTCAAAGTCATTTAATCCAGATATTATTTTACTTGATATCGGCCTTCCAGGAATCGATGGCCATGAAACTGCCAGATTGCTTCGAAAACAACACAGAAACAACCCTTCTTTAAAAATAATTGCCATAAGCGGATACGGAACAAGCGAGGATAAAAAGAAATCAAAAGAAGCAGGTTGTGACGCGCACATAACCAAACCGGTTAATGCTAACAAGCTCCGTGAAATTATTGAGGCTATATAAATCTTTGAGATTATTTACTAAATAGTGTTCTCGGGCGCGCTCTCCGGCGCGCCCGAGTGGGTTTTCCGGCTGCCGCTCCGGCGCCGGTTTCGGTTTGCTGGCTTATTAAGGCTTTTAAGCCGCACTTGCCTCTCGGAGAACCGCTTGCTGCTCTCCCAACCCCCAGGAACATCCCGAATGTCTGGAAATGATTGTGCTTGCCTAGCTGATGACATTGCTCTCAGCCTCCTCATAAGCGAAAGAGCAAAGCCCTCCATTTACGGCTACCATCCGCGCTCTCTTTATCCCAGACATCGTCAGCGCAACAAGAATGGTGCCAGCGCTCTCTCGCTTGACAACCACCCTCTGCCCTTTCTTGTCCACGATCACTCCATCCTTAGCAATCAAAGTTCCATCACAAGCCATCAATCTTCCTCCCTGTTTGTTCTGGATGCCAGACCTTCAATCGCTCGAAAATCTGGCACAAAAACAAAAACCGGCCAATGGGCCGGATTTCTTCAAAAAATATTTAGTTAAGCTTTTACATTAAAAATCACGGCCCTGGTGGTCATGTGTAAAATAAAACCAAAAATTTCTTGTGATATTATTCATGCTACTTCAAATATTATCAACAAATTTAAAACAAGTCAATTATCGTCCTCTGGCTCTTAGATCTTTGTATGTCAAAGTAAGAATTGAGGAAAAAAATCCGCTGGTAATTCCGGAAATAATCAAGAACACAACAAGTGCAGCACATCCAAATATTATCCAAAAAGCTATTCCCAAGAAATGTGCGACAATATACAGTAAATATCCAATTCCAACAACAAATAATCCAAGAAGAGTGGTTACGATCGCGATGGCAATCCCAAGGCCGATGCAAAACCCAAAAACGATCAAATACGACAAAACAAAGTGCTGCCAATTTTTATTAAAATACTTACGTCCAACTGCAATTGCTTTGTCAGCAGGTAAATTTTCTAAAAACAAAGCTCTCTCAACAACCGGAAATATCAAGGCTAAATAAATAGTGTAAAAAATGAACACAAGGCCAAATAATATTCCAAAAACTATTGCCAGTGTCTTCATTTCGTATATCAAAAGCATGATGATTGGAATCAGAAGTACCAAAAAGGGAAGAATTATAATAAAAAACCAAATTACCGAAAGGCTTAAGCGGCGCCAGAATAATTTGTGCCCAAGCAGCCACGAATCCTTCAATCTTAGATCTTTGCCATCATCAAGCTTTGGAATCGCTCGAATCAAGGCACCCCTTGAAGCTAGCGAGATATATATTAAGGCTGCTACTAAAACAATGGCCAATATCATAATCCCGACCCAAATATAAATACTGTCAAAAATTTGCGGTCCCATAGAATCAACCAAGGCTTTACCGGCATCCTTAACTTCCGCTCTTGCCAAGCTGGCGATAGTTCCATTGTTGGGTACCAGCTCCTTTAATCTCTGGTAATCCGGTTGAGCGTTGTTATCGAATAAATAATTAATCTGGTTTGATCCGAAAGAAAATCCACCCGAAAGCAGACCAAGAAACCAGAGATATTTGTATTTTTTTATAAGGTTAAACGAGCGCTTTATAATACTTTCGAAATTTATCATCTGATCTCCTGATTTTGCCTTACCGGCTCACCATTCTTTGTATTTACAAAATTAAAATACGCGAACAGGGCAAACCCGATGATGATTACCAACAAAACTGAAAGCAATATCTTTTTTGACATATATCCCTAAGATTAGAAAAGATTTACAATGATGCTTTTATTTTTTAATCCTGAAAGCCAGCTGTCAAAACTTTCGTCGATAATACCAGTTTTGCTTTCCACTTTGAGAATATGCCAGCCAAAGGATGTTCTGAACGGTTCTGAAACAACTCCGATCGGCTGGGTGAAAGCAACATCTTCAAACTCCGTGACCATATCTCCTCGTGCAAATGGATCCAAAAGCCCACCGTTAGTATTGCTGCCTACATCTTCTGAATATTTCGTCGCCGCTTCAGCAAAATCCAAGCCTCCGGCAATTTGTTTTACAACATCGTCGACTTTTGCTTTTGCGGCATCTATTTGCTCCTGTGTTGCATTCTCGTCAACTCGTATCAAAATATGGCGGACAGTTACCCGTTCGATCATATCATTGTTAAATTTATCACGTAGAAGCTGCGATCTGATGAGTTTTTTGAACTGAGCTACATCAAGGCCGTAAAGATCATTTAATACTTTTTCTACCGATTCGTTACCCCCATTTTGGTCTACAATGCTTTGGTAAGCATCATTTACATCTTTGTTTGAGACCGATAATTTATACTTAATTGCTTCATCCGCAATAATATTATTTTCTGATAGCTGTGATAATATTTGCAGGGATAGTGCAGAATTATCGATGTTTTGTTCTCCTGTCGATGTGTAGAAATGAGTAATATAATTTTTTTCCTCAAAATACGAACTCGCTGTTACTACGCCATGAGACGAAAAGACAACCGGCATTGGAATAAATTTAACCGCATCTTGAACGAACTTTGTTTCGGACTTAAATCCATAAAGCATAATTCCTAAAACCAATTCTGCTATGGCGACAACCAATACAACTGCGACTATTACGAAATTTACAACGCTTCGGATTTTGGGCGCATGCTTATACGTATGAATCGGCTTCATATTTGCCGCCCCATCCTTTATTTTCGATGCAAACTCTTTCGTTTTTTCATGAATCCGTAAAATTTTTTCTTTCATATGTCTCCTTATAAAGAAATTTTATACCTATTTGCACGCAAATTCAAATTAGCTGCCCCATGACGAAGTTAGAAGAAGGACAGCGATCATCATCCAGAACAAGGTTACGTAGGTTGAAAATGAATTCGTTTTTTTATCCGGAATGATTGTAAAACAAAAACCGGATAAAAGATAAGCCGCGAGGGCAATTATCAAGCTTCTATTGAGCGGGTTGATTAAAAAATAACTTAATATTAAAAAAAGCTCCAGTATAAGCAGGGAAAATAGCAAAAGATAAACCAGTCTTTTTCGCCCGAGAATTCCCAATTTTTGTTCCAAGTATGTAAATAAAAATCCATAAATCAAGACCGAAGCAAGCATAATAATCCATAGCGGCAAATTAAAATAGAATAAAAATCCGTATAGAGCAAAGGCAGAGACAAACGATAAGAATATTAAAACTAAGTTTGTGCTTTTTTCTGCCCACACTAAATATAGGATTGGCAATGAGATAACCGAGACAAGAATATTTATAGAAAAAATATCATTTAAAAACCAAAAAGCTATAGTAGCCCACAACAATATCAGAGTAAGAATAATTCTCCGGAGAAGTTTGCTTTTTAAAAATGCCATAAATTTTGGTCTAAAATCCTATTTTCTAAATCCTAAACAATTATAAATGTTCAAAATCCAAAATATCAAATAATTTCCGTTTTTGATATTTTAAAATTGGAATTTTTGAATTTATTTAGAATTAAGAGTTTCTGATTCAAGGATTTTTATTAAATCCTTGGTAGTTGTCACCAATGATAACATCTATATCAACATTATTTCCCGGCGATGTTTTTTGGACCACTTCACAGCTAAGTCTGTTTTTCAAAAATTGTAAAGTGATTTTCTTTGCCCCGTTTGTATAATCATATATTATCGTCTTCGGATATTTACTTTTGGCCGTGTCGACATTTATGACATTATAGCTATAGCTTTTAAGAACTTCTGAGAGTTGGCTCCCAAGACCGGCTTTGTTTGATCCATTTAGCACTTCTATTTTTGCATTTTCTTTAGTCAAGTTGGGATCAGTAAATATTTCATGAGCGATCATCTGAATTTGTTCCCAGTTTCCGGTTTTTGGTTTTAGTATGTATGCCCCATTGGCAGTGCTATCGACAAGCTCACCATCGGATCCATTAGTCAAAACCTTGGAAATTATCTTCGATGTATCTACATCTTTTATCAATTTTGCCATTGCATATAATTCATTTGGGGTAAAATCGGTTCTAACATGGTCGCCAACAACATTTACCAAATCAACAAGCTTTTTCGGATTAGCAAGGAAGCCCAAATTGAAAATCTTATCTTTAACTGCGGCAATTACTTTTTGTTGCCGGAGCGCGCGGTCGAAATCAGATGTAGTCTCTCTTGACCTTGCATATTTTAATGCGGTCGTGCCGTCCAGATGGTGCTGGCCAGCTTTGATATTGAACGGAGAATACGATTTCATATCGTCAGCAGGAAAAAAAGGATCGTAAAGATTTTTGTCGACATTTACATCGATTCCACCAATTTGATCAACTAGTTTTTTGAATCCATAAAAATCAAGCGAAACGTAATAATGTATTGGTAGATCAAGTATATTGCCAACCGTTTCTTTAACCAGTGCGGCGCCACTGCCTTGCTTTTGCTTTTCGCCAACGGTATAAATTTCATTAATTTTTACATTGTAATTCTTCTTTCCAGGAACCGGAACGTATAAATCGCGCGGTACCGAAAGCATGGCAACGGTTTTATTATCTGGATTGATCGACACAACCATCATTGAGTCTGTAAGTTCCCCACCAGGATGGCCAGAGCCGCCTTTTCCCATCACAAGAATATTTATCCTTCCATCCCCCTCTCCCTTCAACTCATAATTACTCCCCTTGGCAAAAAACGGAGAGCCGGTAAGATTATTGGGATCAAAGATTTTTTTACCCGATGCTATCAAATACGAAAGATATGATCCTGAAACGATAAGAATTGCAAGAACAATCAAGAAAGTAATTTTCCAGCCTTTTTTCTGATAAAAGTATTTAGGCCCAACTGTATGAAAGTTTTTGTCGTCTCTTTTAGCTTTTCTTCGTAGGAACATAAAAAAATCCGATTAAGGTAATAAGTTAATTTTACCAGAAATTGTTTATTAAGTTCTAGTGCTTTGGGTAATTTTCGGAGGATACTTATACTTCGGCAATACCGGACAATCAAATATTGATCCCTTTATCTGTGAAAACGCTGAAATAATTTCTTTCTTTCCACCCGGTGATTCGACCCCGACAATTGGTATGTTTAGGGCAAAGGCCATGGAGTTAAGAGTGGCAAGCCCTATTCTAAGCCCAGTATATGAACCTGGGCCAGGAACCGCCATAATAATTTCAATATCTTGTTTGCTAATCGCGTGTTTTTTTAACAATTTATCAATCGAAAATATTAAAAGCTCAGATTGCATCCCCTTGCTTTCAAACTTAATTTCGTCGATTTTGACAAAATCTTTCTTGCAAAACAATGCAATGATGGTTTGGTCAGAGGTTGTATCAGTAAATAGGATCATGGTTTAATCGTTAATAATAATTTTGCGTTCATTTTCTGAAATATATTCAAATGAAACTTTTTTTGAATTTTTAGGTAAAATTTCTTCAATATTTTCAGGCCACTCAATTACAATAATCTCATCGTTTTTTGCTAAATCTTCCAAAAGACCTATCGATTCCGCATCTTCTTTTGAACCGATGCGATAGCAATCAAAATGAACTAAACTCCCTGATTCCATCGGATATTTTTTACAAAAAACAAAGGTTGGGCTTGTAATTTCCTCCTTGATTCCAAGGGCCTGCGCCAAACCTTTAGTAAAGGTTGTTTTGCCTGAACCAAGATCGCCAAAAAGCAGGGCGACATCGCCAGGCTTTAAGCTTTTTCCAAATTGATAACCAGCTCTTCTTGTTTCATCGGCTGATTTTGCTGCAATCTCCATTTTTGACTAAGCTCCAGATAATTAATCGGCTGGTCATATCCCGAAGTTGGCAATCTTCCTGAAGTCAAAATTTTAACACCATCCTTAAAAAAAGGCAATATTCTATACTCATTTTTATATTGCGATACAATTCCGGAAATTCGAACTTTGTCACCTTTTTTCATCTTAGGTTTCTTAATTCCGGTCGACTTTCTAATCAATACCTTTAATTCTGCCCCATCAGAAATAATAAATGTGCTGCCAGATGTTTGCACAACAATCCCCTCCGTTGTAATTATTTTACCTTCAAATTTTTCTCCCACATCGGCAATATTTATAAATTGCGGAGTCACTGGTGAGAGCGCGTAATCGATTATAATGATATCGGCTGGGTTAGAAATTTTAATTCTTCTTTCTGAGCTTGTTTCCAAGAGAACACCAACTACTGAAACCCTCAAGCCACTTTGTAAATTTGGAAACGATTTATCGCTTGAATAAACCTGGATACCGGCAGTATCATCTTCTATATAAAACGAATTAGAAGAAAGTACACCCGGCGACGCAGTAACAACACCGGAAATTGTAACCTTATCTTCGTTCTCCATTTTTCTGGCCTCGGATATCGGAATAATCTCCTGGGCGATGTTTAAAAATGAAAATCCAATATTTTCTCGTCCTGGCGTAACATTATTTGTCCAGTCAAATATTCCGGAAATTTTTGAAAAACTTTGGCCAATTTTCGCTTTTAAATAATCTACATTTGATTTGATCGTATTATCGGGATCTAGAAGTAAGACTCTGTCACTATCATCGTTTAAAGATATACCCGTAGTAAAATTATAGAATGCTAAATATTGCGTTGGCAGAAGGATTGTTCCTGGGGGAATTTTAAATTTTTTTACTGATCCAAGGGTGTCTTCAAGGCTCCAGCCGCCGATATCTACAGGATCGCTACAATAATTGTAAATCTCAATAAATTCATTCTTGGCTCCATTCTCGGGGTGTGGTAAAATTTCTGAAATTTCCACACAATCAGGGGAAGGAGTCGGTTCGACCAATAAATTTTCACCACCTTTTGTTAAGGGGATTATTCTAAAGTCTGAAAAATCTAAATCAGAATCGTAGCCGTTTGGAATCCTTCCAATCGATTCTCCCTTCGCTGGAACCGGTGCATTATTCGAAAGTGGTCCGAAGGTTACGCGATCAATTTCCAAATCTTTATTTTTCAAAACCAAGGTCGAACCGCTATTTGCTAGCCAATTTGTGCCAAGATTACAAACATAATAATTACCGGAAACAGGACACATTGTTTCCGTAAGCTGTTTTTCATATTTGCTTCCGCTATTGGTAATTTTAACAAGGAAGTAGTCAGATAAATTTATCGGAAGATTAATTGGATTAAAAATTTCTGCCCATTCAGTATCCGCACCATCTGAAATTTGATTTGGATAAACTTCATTGATAATCAGATGCTCCTCGGCTTTTGCATTGCTTGGTAACATAAAAATAACACAGACAATAAACATGAAAGTGCCCATGACGAATTGAAACAACACCCCTCTTCTCATCGGTTATATCCCCTTATAAAAAATCTCATTATTGCGAATAAACGATTGCATCAATCGTTTTAGAAAAGGATCAGAGATTTGGCTCTTGTATTTATTGATTGCAGACTCCTTGGAATCGATTTGCCCGCGCGTAAGGTTAAATTTATACCAAATTCTCGCACCAGAGGTAAGCCTTACTGGTGGTGTAATTGATTTATCCTTATGTAGACCCGAATCACTGGGAAAATTTCTGTAGTGGACAAGGTAGCTAAAATATGCCGCATTCGATCCTGTCTCTCCCACCCCTTTCATAACAAATTCCCCCGTTGCCCGATGGTCGGAATGCCGATCATAAATACTGGTCGCAAGAACAATTGTTGGTTTATAATTTTCGATAATATCTTTAATATTTTTATCAAGGTTTTTGCCGGTATACGATACATTTGGTAAATAAGAATTATTATAAGGGGTCGAGCTGGTGTGGGTATATGGTGACTCATAGGGCCTAGACCAGTTTTTCACAAACAAACTGTAGATACCGCGGTCAGGATAACCCAAAAAAATTATATTATCGTTGTGTACACCGAGGACCGACAGAGCGTTTTTGCTTTCATCCTGACGCTTATAACCCGATGAAATATAATCAGATGCGCTGGGATATAATTTTCTAAATTCTTCAGCAGTCGTGAAATGATGGCCATCACCATTGGTTATAAAAACGACAATAACTTTTGCCCCATTTTGTACTGCTTGAGCAATATATCCTCCGGTACCCAAAATCTCATCATCATTGTGCGGAGCAAAGATGAGGATTGTATCATTCTCTCTCGGGTCCGGCATGTTTGGCATAAAATTAAGAGATGCACTAGGGGCTGAAGCATAACTGCGCAGAAAAATTATATTGCCAATAAAAATCAAAACAAGAGCCGCAAGAACCCAGAACCACCTGGCCTTATAAATTCTTTTGAAATCTTTTTGGTTTTTTACCTTAAACATATTTAAATTATTAACATTGCATCACCATAAGAATAAAAACGATATTTTGAATTGATAGCAAATTCATACGATTTCTTTATATTTTTTTCTCCAGCAAAAGCCGACACGAGCATAAGTAGGGTTGACTTTGGTAAATGAAAATTGGTCACCAATGCATCAATACTTTTAAATTTATAGCCTGGATAAATAAAAATGTCGGTCCAACCGGAAATTGCTTCGCTTTGGCCTTTTACTTCGTGCTTTTCGCTGTTAATTTCAATTTGGCCGAACGCTGTTTCAAGCACTCGAGCCGTAGTCGTGCCCACTGCAATAATCCTGCCACCATTATTTTTTGTCTGTAGAATTTTTGAGATCAGTTTTTTACTAATCTCAAAATATTCGCTATGCATTTTGTGGTCTTTAATGTCATCAACTTTCACCGGTGCAAAAGTCCCCAGCCCAACATGAAGCAAAACAAATTCAACATCGACACCCTGTCCTTTGATCTGTTCGAGAAGTTCTTTTGTAAAATGTAGCCCGGCGGTTGGAGCTGCCACACTGCCTTTGCGTTTGGCAAATATTGTTTGGTAGTTGTCTCTATCGGGGGCCTCGCTTTTACCTTTTCGAATATATGGCGGAATTGGAATAAGGCCAATTTTTTCTATTTCAGAGATAAACCGGTCTCCGCCCAAATTAAACCTCACGATATACATGTCATTCTTTTTTTCTTGTACAATTGCTTCCAATTTGGAGCTTTCAAAAACTACGCGTTTTCCAGATTTTAGCCTTTTACCTAGTATCTCCCATTCAAAATTATTAATTTGCTTATGTAGAAAAATTTCCACACTTCCGTGAGTCAAATAATTTTTACCGAGAAGCCTAGCCGGAATTACTTTAGTATTGTTCAAGACCAACAAATCACCAGGTTTGAAAAATTTTGTAATATTTTTGAAAATATCAGATTGTATCTCGCCAGATTCCTTGTCCAGAACTAAAAGACGCGAGTGGTCCCGCGGCTCTGCCGGAGATTGTGCAATCAACTCCGAAGGCAACTCATAATCAAAGTCTGATAATTTCATATTTTTAACTTAAATGTAATTACTAACACTCACTGGTTTTAAGTTTTCAGTTATTAGATATTAATTAAACTATAAGTCGATTTCTTCATTTTCGCGTAATTCTTTTTCATCTTTTAAATCTTTGAAATTTTTATTCTCAACTTCATTTTTTTTAGCAGGCTCGCCCTCCGCTTGTTCATTCAAGTCGGAATGTGAAGATTGGTTTTCAGTGTCATTCTCTTTTTTTGAAGATTCTATGCCGGAAATAATGTGTGAACTATGGCCTCTTTCAGATATTTGTTTAAGATCATTAGCACTAACTCCGGTATCAAGCGGTTCTCGCCCCCTAAAGAAATCTTTTGTCCTTTTCCTTGCCAGATCCAGGACTTCCGGATGGAAAGTTTCATTAAAATCCCCCTCTCCCAATTCCAACTCTTCGCGCTGGCTTTCTTCAAGTTGGGCTTCATGAAGATCAACAATCTTTTTCGAAATGATATATGGGTGGGGAACCGACCGAAATACGAAGTTTTCGCGCTCTCCTGCCGTCTGAATTGTCACGTCCCCGTAATGAAACATAGTCGAAAAAAAACCTTCCTCTTTTGCACTCACATCCTGTACCTGATGAAGATGAAGTTCGGCAATATCTCGCTTAAAAAATCCATTTTGAGAAATGTCCACAATTCTTTCATTCGTCACGATATATACGTCCAGATAATAATCTACAAAACCAAAAAGCATGGTGCCTAAAATTATCAGGAGGTATGCGGGAATGACCAAATAAAACAAATCCACAACTTGCGGAGAAAATATCACAGACGGGCTCGTCGCATATACCAGAAAAATAATCAATGGAATTAGCATAAACACAAATAGCGCCACAAAAATTCCATATGTAACCCAGTGCCTTCGAAGCAGCAAAAAAACTTTTTCTTCAGATTTTTGTCCCGGAAAATATCTCCCCGTGATTGGCATAGTTCTCCTTTTAAATTCAAGTTAGGCTAATGCTTGCCGGCCAAGACCTGGTTAAAATAAGAATTAAGGAAACTACAATAATAGTTGTTGTAAATACAGAATATATGATTATCACAGGCTTTGTGAGATCTCCCACATACCCGAAACGCCATAAGTGATAAACACCCATTATGCTATAGACGATGAACAGGACTATAAAGATAAGGTAAGTGATTAACAAGTAAAGCATGGCGAAATTCCTGATTACAAATGACAAAAAACTAAGTTATTTGATATTTGATACTATTCCAATATTCCTTCTTCTGATGAATAAACACAACCGCAGTAATTTGGAATATGCATATTGTGATTCTTTGCGTAGTTTCTGCCGTTCCAATATCCTTTACGGAAATCTTGGTAGAAAAACAGCGGTCCAGAATTTCGTTCTAACTCAAGACCGATATTCCAAATTTCATCGTGATCTTTGTATGGAGATACCAACATCGTACTCACAAAGTAATCCATTTTTAGCGCCTTAGCTTCGTTATATGTTCTAGTAAGCACTAATAAATTGCATAACTGGCATCTCTTAGTTTTCCAACGCTTTTTGTCGGTGATATATTTTATTGAATTTTTATCCTGATATGGCATAATTGGCTGAAAAAAATCCTGAATATCGTACTCTGGCGCAATTAATTTAATGCCATTTTCTTTGCAAAATTTTTCTACATCGGATTTTCGCCGGAGATATTCTGCCCTGCCATGAACTTGCGGATTATAGAAAAAGCCGGTAACTGCAAAATTCTCTTTTTTTAGTAGCTGATAAACATAGCTAAAGCAAGAAGAACAACAAATGTGAACCATGATCTTTTTTGACTTTTCAGTTTTTTTCTCCCCCATCAAAACTCCTTTGCCCTCCGCTATACCAAACTTTGTTGCCCAGAATATTTTTTATTCATGTGCGCGTAAGCTAATTCAGTTGCAACCCTCCCCTTTCTTGTTCTGTCGATGAATCCAAGCTGCAAAAGATAAGGTTCAACCACATCTTCAATGGTATCTTTGTCTTCCGAAATTGAAGCAGAAATTGTATCTAACCCGACCGGGCCACCTTTAAATTTATCAATTATTGCAGATAAATATGCGCGGTCATTTTTATCCAACCCCAACTGGTCTATCTCTAGTGCTAAAAGGGCGCTGTTAGCGATTTCGGCTGTAACGTTACCTTTATGTTTCACCTCAGCAAAATCTCTGACTCTTTTTAAAAGTCTATTTGCAATACGCGGGGTTTTTCTCGCTCTTTTGGAAATTTCAGCGATACCTGATTCGTCGATATTAATTTTCAAAATTTCCGCTGATCGCCTGATAATCTCGGAAAGTTCGGCTTCGTTATAAAAATCCAAACGATGTGATACGCCGAATCTATCACGAAGCGGAGAAGAAAGCGAACCGATTTTTGTAGTTGCGCCAACCAGCGTAAAACGCGGCAAATCAATTCTCATGGTTTTGGCCGAAGGACCCTTACCAAGGATTAGGTCTATTGCGTAGTCTTCCATTGCGGGATAAAGAACCTCCTCAATGTTTCGGTTCAAACGATGAATTTCATCAATAAAAAGGACATCGCCAGGAGAAAGATTAGTGAGAATACTCGCCAAATCCCCGGCTCGTTCGATTGCTGGTCCCGAAGTTACCCTGATTCCCGAACCCATTTCATTGGCAATAATGTGCGCAAGCGTAGTTTTACCGAGACCGGGTGGTCCGTACAGGAGAACGTGTTCTATTGATTCGCCGCGTTTTTTTGCTGCCTCGATAAAGATTGAAAGGTTATATTTTATTGGTGCTTGCCCGACATAATCATCAAGGATTTTCGGCCGTATGGTAATTTCAAAATCATCATCCTTGGAAACTTCAGGATCCAGCGCATTGTGGTCTCCAATATTTTCGTCTTCGTAATTTTCTTCCATATGCAAAAATTAGCCCTTTACCTAGGCTAATAATATCATAGGGATTGGACGAAAACTAGTTCAATGTCAGTTGTGAGGAGGATTTTCATAACACAACCATTCGGCCTCCGTCTCGCCCTGATTAATCACCTGGTGGCTGGCTCCCGGTAAAATTGTAATGGAAGGAAGACGATTAAAAAAACTTTTAGTTATGATTGGTGGGCATTTCTTACCAGATTCAAATTTTTTCTTTTTGCCATTGACAATCACTTCCAATGTTCCTTTTATGACAGCAATCCGATGTTCAGTGAGGGGATGTTTGTGCAAATCGGTTTTTGAGCCCGGCTGCATAATCATATAGGCCAAGGATGATTTACCTCTAAATGGACACGTTTTTAATCCTGAGATTTTTTTATATTTGATGGCGTTCGATCGATTTGGCGAACATTCGATGATCCTTGGCTTAAATCCCCATGACCAGACTCGATATTGTTTGCCTTCGATTGGCCTAAGGTATGGGATTTTTATATAACCTGTCGCCTCAAACCCTGCATTTGTCAACCTATTAGATAAAAATTTTCCAGAAGTAAAATAATAATCTGCTCTTCCAATATATTCGAGATCTTTTTTGTTTCTCGGCTCTTCATTGCCGATCATAATTATTCCTCCACTTTCCAGGGTAGTGTACGACTGGCACAAAAAATTTTCCAGAAGCAAACTTTTGCCTACAAGATGGCCAATAAGACCGTCAGAAAATATAACGTGAAATTTTTCTTTCAGTTTGAATGGCTTAGAAACATCTAAAATTTGGGTATTAAGGCCTTTTTGACGAGCATATTCAAGGGCTGAATTACAAAGATCAGTCGCCAGAATATTGTAACCTGCATCAGCCATATCTTTTTCCAAAAAAGCATTGCCGCAACCGCAGCTTAAAACATTTTTCTTGTTAGATGGTAAATATGAGGAGAGCTCAGAGACCAATCTCATGACAGTTCGGCGATATGATTTGTGTGAGGTGGACGGAGTCATCGATTGTTTTATGGCTCCACCCTTTTCCCAGACATCAAGACGACTTTGCCCATTTTCAGCGGCATTTTCATAGTAATTTTTGACCTGTGCCTGAAATTTGCCCATAAAACCCTGATAATTAATTATTTAAGGCGTTTCAAGCACCATTTTATTTTTTCTTGCCCCGATGTGTAATCTTTGGGGATTGAACGAACGATCAAGACAACGTCTGATTTTTTATAACCAAGCGATATCAGTGCTTCAAGAATATCGTCATCCTCATTCTGAAGGGAAATCACACCTGAACCATCCAATCCAGATAGTTTGGGTTTCAAATCAAGAATGATCTTAGCCGCAACTTTCTTGCCTATTCCAGAAATCGATGTGAAAAATCCTAGATCGTCGGAAATAATCGCCTGAATAATTTTATCCGATCTTGATGCCGACATTATCGCCATCCCAGCTTTCGGCCCGACGCCATTGACCGAAATTAACTTTTCAAAAAGTTCGAGTTCTTCCCATGTCTTAAATCCGTAAAAATCATCCGCATCTTCTTTGATATGTTCGTGGATAAATATCTCGATTTCTTCGTTTTCTTTAGCAATATAATTTTGGCCAATAGAAATTCTGAAGCCAACTCCAGCCACATCTAAGATAATTATCCCATTTTGAATTAATTTAATTTTTCCTGACAAATAGCTGATCATAGCTCAGTCCTTGGTTATTGGTGTGTAGTCCATAGGAGATTCTGTAAAATGAATTTATTCATCAACGATCACTCCCCCGTTATTCTCAATAATTTTAATAACCTGATCGCGCTTTTCTTCGATAAGTTCAGGATCTGTTCCTTCTAAATTTAGCCGGACCAGTGGCTGGGTTGCAGACGGCCGCAAGTTGAGATGCCACTCGTTGTATTCAACAGACAACCCATCTTCTTCGTTCGTTTTTCCATCGTTAAATTTATTTTTCAACGTCCGAATGACATTGTCAATGTCTTTAACTTGAAAATTTGTTTCTTCAAACATAAAAATACTCTCTCGATATTCTTCCAATGCTTCTGATAACTTAATATTGTTTTCAGATAAATATTCAACAATTAAAAGCAAGGTAATCATTGACGAATCAGCAAAGAAAAAATCCCGATAAATGTTGTGAGCGGACGCTTCACCGCCAAAAATCGCGTTAACTTTCTGCATCTTTTCACGAATAAATGGATAGCCCGATTTAGATGGAAGATATTTTGACCCAAGGCTTTCAACTTGATTTTTAACCGCCCAACCGCGGCGCATGTCAAAAACAACTGTGTTTGCGCCATTCTTTGTGATTAAGATTTTAGAAATAAGTGCGCTTAAATAATCTGTGTCAACAAAGTCTCCATTCTCATCCAAAAGAGCGATCCTGTCAGCGTCGCCATCAAAGATAGCCGCAAATGACAGGTCGTCAATTTTTTTGCATTCCTCGATAAGTTGATTCCTATTTTTGGAAAGCATTGGATTTGGCCCATGGTTTGGAAAGTCGCCATCAGGAACAAAATTGATTTGAGTCATTTTGATGGGTAAACCTCTGGTAATTTTGGTAAGGACATTCCCCGCGACACCATTTGAAGCATCACAAACAAATTTGATTGGTTTAATATTTTTAATATCAATAAATGAAAAAATTTTTTCTAAATAATCCGGCCAAATATCAATTTTTTTAATTTCTCCGCGTTTCGATTGTGTCTCCATATTTCCATTTTCGGACAATGCAATGTTTTTAATCTTTTCAAGGCCATAACCCATGCTTACCGGAAGCACTTCAGAATCAATAATCTTTATCCCATTATATTCTCTTGGGTTGTGTGAAGCAGTGATCATAACACCAGGCACTTTAAGATGACCGCAAGCAAAATAAACTACCTCAATCGGCACCATGCCAAGATCAAAGACATCAACTCCGGCATCCAAAAAAATCTCCTTTGCTTCAGCGGCAAATTCAGGCGATGAAAGCCGGGAATCAAAACCAAGAACAACACTCTTTGGTTCAAGATATTTGATGAGGGCGGCAGCAATCTTTTTAATTGCTTCCACACCTAATTCCTCCGGCACAACCCCGCGAATATCATAAGTTTTAAAGATTGACGGATTCATTGCTCCACACTCCTTCATTATTTAACGCTTCAATCAGAAGCCTCTTGTTTGCTTCTAATCCTTTTTTAGCATGGTCTATTTCTTCCGTTGTTGTTAAATTTCCATTCTTTAGTCTTAGCCAATAATACATCATTGGCACTCTGGCAAAACGATAATAAATCAATGCTAATCGAAATAATTCTTTAAAATCCGGATTTTCCGAATTCTCCTCCAAAACTTCCGAAAACATTTCTTGCTGTCTTTCCGGATACATCCAGTGAGTGGCTGGAATATACGAAAAAGCAGCGGCTTGGTTGTCGAGTAATTTTAATCTTTCCCAGTCAATTATCGTCATTGAACCATCGTCTGATTTTATTATGTTGCTCATATTTATATCAATGTTAGTAAATACTGCGCCAGAATTTCTTACAAATTCTTCCTTTTCGTCTAAAAGAGCCATCATTCTGTCAAAAACATCATCACCAAGCCACTCCCTATATTCAGATTCATGCTCGTGCATCATTTCTCGATTTCTTTTGTGGGTCGGGCAGGCTCCCTCAGAATTCATTGTTATTTCTGGGTGCTCGGCTGCAATTTTTTCCGGATTCATTGCCTTTTGCATCGCTTTAATAAACTCGACTAAATTCTTAAAATCCTCTATTGGCATTGGCCCATCGGCAGCTTCGAACCACACGTGGCTCATGGGCTCCCCTTCGGCATATTCATACTGAACAAAACCATTGCCATTTTCCTCGGATTCACTTGCAAGATATTTGGGAATATTGACGCGTCCTCTTATATTTTCGGGAATTTCTTCTTCAATATCACTCGCGATATCCTCATAAAAAATTCTTTCGTTTCTGGCTTCACCCCTAGGATCTTCGCCGCTTAAACGCATTTTAGTAATAACAATCTTGTGTTCAGGGTGTGCGCCTTCAAATATCCAAAATGGACGAGTGACTTTATTTTCTCTTATATAATTCAGAACCGCCTCGTCCCCCTCCAAATTTAGATCAATATTTTCATGTACGCCATAAAATCTTACTGGCCTAACTTCCTGCACACCTCGGCTTTTCAAACACTCAAGTACCTGTTGCCAAAGCTTATTAAGCTCATCCCCAGATTCAATTTTTTCTTTCCAACTCAATCCCTCGATTGGCTCTTCGTGGCTTGAGGAATTAATTCCATCTCTCATATTTTTACCTCACATGCAAAATTGCTTCGAAAGAATCGCCGGCAGCAGCAAGATACCTTGCCCATATATGAGTCCTGTCGATTTTTTTTGATTCCTCAGTCGTTTTGATCTTTAAACTAATGGATGGCCATTTGTGCATATGAAACAAAATTCTTATGATACTGGACCGAAACATTTCTTCTAACTTTTCGTTTGTAATAAATAGTTCTATCAGCACCTTCTGCCAATTTTCGTATCTCCACAGAAATAACCAGAGGTATGTAAAATCAATTGTAAGGTTATCAAAACAAAATTGCTCGAAATCAGAAAATATTATATTATCTCCCGGGCGAACAATAATATTAGCCGGGCTCATATCACTATTACATGCTTTAATATTTTCGTTTGAATAGTATAATTTTTTATTATTCGCAAAGAAATTCTGCTGATTTATCAGTGATAGACCTAGATATTTACCAATATTTTCCGGATTGTAATCTTCCAAATCTTCGAAATATTTTTGTTGAAAATTCTTTTTCAGGTTATTTAATTCATGAGATTCTACGGATATTTTTTGTAAAGATTCCAAGTTGTCAATAATTTTTGGAACAATAATTTTGTCCTTGTCTATAAACTCATTTCTTAAAATATCATATCCCATAAGCGATTCATTTGGCAGGAGCATTGAAAGGGAGTTCCCTGGATAATATTGGCGAATAGACCAAAAATATTTACCACTAATTCCTGTTTCTATAATTTTCGCTCTTGCAAGGCCAAAATTCTTGTTGTGTTTATCAATATATTGGTCGACGGCTTTTTCTTTCTCCATATTTCTAACCCGGCCGGTAGAGCTTTTAGGAAAAATTTTTAGCACCACTTCATTGTTATTGATCAGCCCAACAAAAATATAACTTTCCCTTTCGTAGTCCTTTTTAATAGCCAATTTTTCATTAAAATGCAAATCCACAAAGAGATCTGCGAGTTCTTTTTGATACATCTAGCTAATCCTTTCGTACAAATTCATGTATTTTTCCGCCACCGCATCGAAAGAATATTTTTCTTCAACCGTTTTCCGACAATTTTTTCTCATTTCCTGGTACTGCTTTTCGGGCAGTGACAATATTTTATTGGCTGCCTCCTCAAAAGCGCGGATATCTCCTTGTTCAACCTTATATCCGTTTACCCCGTTTTCAATTATTTCATCCACCGCTCCCGTTTTGTAGGCAATAACCGGAGTTCCACATGCCATCGCTTCGATTACCGTGAGGCCAAAAGTTTCATTCGAAGAAGGAAACAATAAGGCCTTGGCGCTATAAAAACCGGGCCTTTTTTCTTTATCCACAAAACCAACAGCTGTGATTTCATCGTTTAAGCTTGGTAATATATCGCTCCTAAAATATTTTTCATTTTCACCGATTGGCTTTCCCCCAATCTCGAGTTTATAGTGCAATTTACTGGCAACCTTGATTGCGTGAGTGGCTCCCTTGGGCTCGATCATGCGCCCAATCCAGACGAAATTATCTTTAGCGCTTTCAGAAAAAGGAAAGTCGCCAAGATACACCCCATTGGGTATTATTTCATGTTGGCGTGAAAAGTCTTTCATTTGGAAACCTGAAACACCAACAAAGGTAATCAGGTTAATTTGTTCGGGCGTTAATAGATCAAATAATATTTTGTAACTAAAATTTTCTATTCCCATATGCATGGTAAGAATAGATTTTTTACCATTTTTGGCCGCCAGATATACAGGTAAAAAATTCACCATACTAAAATGAGTCATCCTATCTTCGCACATCACTCTGTCAATTGCTTTTGCATAAACTGCAAATTCTTCAAACGCTGTAGTGCGATAATTCCAGCCAGTATTGAAAAAATCTGCTCGCTTCGAATATCCTAAAGATTTTTCTACTATGGGTATCAGAGAATTTAATTTTTCAGAATCTCCAGTCGCCAACAATTCAAAGTTGTCCAATTTCTGTTCCAATGTTTTGGCTAGGTAATAATTAAAAACCTCTAAGCCTCCGGGCACGGCAGGACCGGTTGGCATAAATATGTTAGAAAATAAAGAAATTTTTTTCATCTTAACCCAAAAATTTATTATATGCAGCTAGGTAATTTTGCGCCATTTTAACAAGGCTAAATTCCTTGATGATCCTATCGCGTGGAGCAGATGGCTTTATGAAAGACGCTTTTTTAAGAGCTTCTCGAATCTCATTTTTACCAAAACTACTAATCAAGATTCCGTTCTCGCCATTATTGATCACATCTTTAATACCCCCGATCGGTGACGCTATCGGAACAACCCCCGAAGACATCGCCTCCAGAAGGACCATGGGCATACCTTCTCTTTCAGTTGGCATAAATATCAACTTTGCGTTTTGATAAATCGGAATAAGCTCATTTGGAGTTTTGTACCCCAAATAATCCACGTTATCTTTTCCAAAATATTGTTTTTCTAATCTCTCAAAATATTTAATCTCATTCGGAGACGAACCTCTTGGCCCGATTATAGAAAGTTTTTGCCCGGATTCTTTTACGGATAATATCAACTCCTCAACTTTTTTTTCGGGCACAATTCTCCCAACAAATATCACTCCTTGTTTTTCAGAATTTGCCTGAAAATTATATTTGTCTGTATCAACCCCATTGGGAGTGTAGCCGAAATTTTTGATGCTATTTTTTTGGCAAAATTTCTCATTGTCGTGGCTTATGCAAGTCATACCAGATGATGATTTTGACAATTCACGATAACGATATTGATCATAAGCGTGAAAAATACTAGCTAAATCACCATGGATCGTATACAAAACCGGAATCTTTGCAGCCAAGAATATAAAGAAATTTGTCCTCATATCATGAGAATTAATAAGATCAATTTTACCCGCCCTATAGGCTTTTAAGGCTTCATTGGCAGCAAAAAGATCGCTCTCTACCCTTCTTTGTGTATATTCAATCGGATTTTTTGTGTCTGGCCCGAATTCCCTCCACGCAGATGGCAGATCCGCCCCGCTGCAAGTAATTTCATTACTGCTGTCCCTGGAAGTAAAAACCATATTCTCACAATTAAGATCGGACAATTTTTTTGATAATTCGAACACTAGAGAGTTTGGTGCGCAAATAACGTCTGGGTCGGGTGGCACCGGTTTCGAGCTAAGAGGAATGATTCCAACTCTAATTTTTTTTGATCGCCTTTTGAACAACATTATGTTATAGTTTTATTAAGTTAATCTATTCCATTATGTTTCAATTTGGACAATTAATCAAATAGAGGGATTATGAAAATATCTATCGTCATGCCTGTGTATAATCGTGAAGATTTCTTACCAGAAGTCTTGCAAAGCTATTTCAACCAAACGGATAAGGACTGGGAACTAATAATTGTCGATGATTGCAGCATAGATTCGAGTTTCACAATCTGCCAAGATCTTGCCAAAAAAGATGATCGAATAAAATGTTTTCGCCTGAAAAAAAATTCTGGTGTTGCCATCGCAAGAGATTATGGCAACAAAAAAGCGAATGGAGATATTATTGTCGTTGCGGACTCTGATGATTTTGCCTATCCCGATAGAATCAAAATAATTAGAGAGTATTTTGAAAAGAATCCTGATGCTGACATCTTCTATACCAATATGGATCTAAATTACATTGACGATGGAATAGTAAAACCTAGATTTTTTCAGCCTTATGTCAAAGATTTATTATATAACATAAATTTTGTGCCTAACGCATCTTCGTCTTATAAGAAATCGGCCTACGTCAAAGTAGAGGGCTACGATAGCGAGCAAAAGATTGGAGAAGACTACGATCTCTGGCTTCAGTTTTCTGATAAAAACATGAAGTTTGGTTATGACCCTCGGCCAACAGTAAAAGTTACTATGCATAAAAAAAGTATTCGTTCAGAAGAGCAAGATAAACACCGCTCATATATTGAGCGAGTTTGGAAAAAACATAAATCAGCCGGAGCTGATCTAACTCAGGTTAAACAATTGGCAAATAAAGAAACATATGACTTTTTCAGCCAACCAAATAAATTAGAACTATGGTTCAATATTAAGAATTAGCGATCAATCTTTTATATAAACTCTCATATTGTGGAACAATTTTTCCAACAGAGAAATTTTCTTCAACTTTCTTTTTTGCATTTTCTGAAATTTTCTTGTACTCCCTTTCATCTGTTAGGACCTGAACAGCATATTCAGCCATTTTTGAAGTCTCACCAACCTCTACCAAAAAACCATTCTTTTGATGATCAATCATCTCGCTCATTCCGCCCACCCTGGTAGAAATGACCGGGACCCCCAAAGACATCGCTTCCAAAGATGACAAGCTAAAGTTCTCTTTTTCCGAGGGCAAAAGAAATAAATGAGAAATCGACAATAGTTTTTCTATTGAGCTTTGCAAACCCAAGAAATGAATTTTATTTATCAGCCCGCGCTTGGACGCCAATTTATATGCCGTACGCTGTTCTGGCCCGTCGCCAATTAACAATAATCTGGAATCAACCTTCTTCTGAACTTCTTCAAATACTTTTATCACGTCTTCAATTCGTTTAACAGCGCGGAAGTTGGACATATGGGTAATGATCTTTGCATTATTGGTTCCAAAAACCTCTTTTAAATCCTCGGGTATTTTCTTAGGCGGTTTTATATCCACAAAATTGTAAATTACATCGATCTTTTCTTCTAATTTATATGCTTCTTTCGCTTCATCCACCATGGCTTTTGAAACAGAGGTAATTGCATCTGATTTGGAAATGGTAAAACCAACCGCATCTTTAATTATTGGATCATGCCCAATAATTGAAACATCCGTCCCATGCAAAGTAGTCACGACTTTAACTTTTTTCCCGGCCCTCTCCACCATTTCTCGAGCAATGTATGCAGACAGCGAATGGGGAACAGCGTAATGGCAATTGATAACCTGAATATTGTTCTGCATTACAACATTGTATATTTTATTTGCCAGAGTTAATGAATAGGGAGCAGTATCAAAAAGCGGATATTCAAATTGTTCAACTTCATGATAGAAAACATTTTTTTTCCACGGACCAATAAGCTTGAAAGGTACTTCGGATGCAATAAAATGGACCTGGTGGCCCCTTTTTGCTAATTCGAGACCAAGAGAGGTACCGACAATTCCACTCCCGCCGCTTGAAGGATAACATATTATTGCAATTTTCATACTACTCTCCTGAATTTATTGATATGGTGATTTAGTCCTTTTTTGCCGGCTTACGCAAGTACTCTGCTGCCTCTTCCGGAGACATTATATCGATTATGACGCCGCTTCCAAGTTCGTATCCGCCATAATTGGCGAGGCGTGGTGTAATTTCGAGATGCCAGTGGTAAGAGGCAGAATTTTCGAAAGTATTTGGCAGTGAATGAATATAAAAGTTAAGCGGTATATTTTTAACATTTTTTTCCATTTTTTGCAAGACACAGTGGAGCGATTCACCCAAAGATTTCATGTGCGATTTAGGCGTATTTTCAAATTCGCTTTCATGGTTTTTGGGCAAAATCCAAGTTTCCATTGGGAATCTGGCAGCAAAGAACGTGATCGCAATAAAATTATCATTTTCATAAACAATGCGAATTTTTTCTTTCTTTTCATGCTTGATAATGTCGCAAAAAACACAAACGCCGTTAATGCCATAATACCGCTCTGCGCCGTCCATTTCCCGCCCGACATTATTTGCTACAATTCCCGAGGCAAATATTTGCGCGTGGGGGTGTTCGATTGATGCAGCGGCCTCTGCTCCCTGATTGTATATTGGCATCACAGAAACCACTCCTTCTACATTTTTCATATCTATATACCGGTCCTGGATGACTTCAAGCATTTCTGTGATTTTTGAACTATCGAAGGCGATCAAGTTTTCGTCGTGATTTTTTGCAATTATAACTTCGTGATCGCCGACAGCCGGCCTTGCCCTGTAAAAACCTTCCTCGGGATAGAAACTGCGGAGTTGCGTCTTGGATTCTTTTTCGACGAATGCCGGGAACTTGTTCTCTATAACATAAAAATTTGTTGTTGCGGCTCTGCGAACTTTTTCATTTTGTTTGTATCCTTCCGATCCCTCGCAAAACGGGCATTTGGACTTATCAGAAACTTTGACGCTTGGTGGAATTACAAAATCCTGCGGCCTCTTTGCTCGCTCCGGAGCAATAACAACCCACTCTCCGGTTATAATATTTTGTCTTAACTGAGGCATCTTAAACCCTCCGCGACACCTTAATTATTCAGATAGTTTGTCGCGCCCCTCGTAGCTCATAGAGCGAAGTGGGGCAAATTTAATTCTATTTTTTTAGATTGATGTTGGTTTGTGCATGCGTGATTGCAACCGCCAACGCATCTGCCGCATCATCTGGTTTGGGGCATGATTTGAGTTTGCAAATAATTTTAACCATCTCCTGAATTTGGGATTTTTCCGCTCTGCCATATCCCGTAAGCGCTTGCTTAACCTGCAACGGCGTATATTCATAAACCGGAAGATTCGCGCCTTTTGCACACACTATGGCCACACCCCTAGCCTCAGCTACCGAAATGACAGTTTTTTGGTTCTTGAAAAAAAACAGGCTCTCAATTGCTACTTGGTCTGGTTTTTCCTTTTCAATTATATCAGACAGGCTTTTGTAAATAAAATTCAATCGGTCAGGCTGGTTGAGATTGGCGCGGGTGCGAATACAACCATATTTAACAGGTCTTATGCCACCTGAAGCCTTCTCTATAACCCCATAACCCATAATCCCAGTACCCGGATCGATGCCTAAGATCTTAATTGTTTCATTGCTAAATTGTTTCATTGCTTCCGCGTTTATCCGCGCAATTCAATCCGCGGTTGGAATTTTTTTAACTTAAAGATTTACATTGATGTAAATCTTACTCACATCATCCAGGTCATCAAGCGCATCCATTAGCTTCATCAAAGATTCTTTTTTGTCTTCAGCAATATCTATAGAAGTATTCGGTTTCATCGAAGGTTCAGCTGATTCTAGCACAATTTTTGCACTCTCCAGGCTGGTTTTCACATTATTTAGATCAGAAAAATTGGTGTATATATAGTACATACTATCATCTTTTTCGAAATCCTCGGCTCCTGAGTCGATTATCGCTTCCTCAAGTTCTTCATCTTTTAAATTGTTTTTAGTCTCATCGACTATGATCTCACCAACTTTTTTAAATTGATAATTTACGCTACCCGGCCCAGCAAGGGACCCACCGTTTCGATTTAATATTGCTTTGATATCGGCGACTGTACGATTTTTGTTGTCAGTAAGGCATTCTACTAAAAGTCCAGCCCCACCAGAACCATAAACTTCATATACAACCTCTTCAATAGCCGCTGCATCTCCTCCGCCTGAACCTCGCTGTATGGCCCGCTCGATGTTTTCTTTTGGCATGCTTGCTGCCTTGGCGTTATCGACAGCCATACGGAGTGTCGGATTAGATGCTGGATCCCCCCCACCATCGCGCGCAGCAATCGTGATTAGTTTACCGAGCTTGGTAAATATTTTGCCGCGCTTGGCGTCAATCACTGCTTTTTTTCTTTTAGTCGTTGCCCATTTGCTATGTCCGGACATATCGAAATCTCCAAATAATTTTACCCTTGCATGATACTTGAAAACGGCCCTGATTTCAATCTTGTCAGTTTGGAGAAATACCTCCAGGGGTAAGAGAAAACCCGATTGTGCCATCTCGGTCGGTGCGGTAGTCTTGGATATTTCGGGAATTTAATAAATCAAGAGTTGCTGCATGCGGATGGCCATATTTATTCTCCACGCCAACCTCAATAACTGCCACCTGAGGATTGATTTCGTTCAGTGTTGTGGCATTTGTCCCGTTTGTCGAGCCATGGTGAGAAATTTTCAAAAGATCGGCAGAATAATCTACATTATTTGCTTTTAACTGAGCATATGCAATTGCCTGTTCGTCGGTTTCCATATCGCCGAGAAAATCGGCGCAATGAGAAAATTCGCAAAAACGGACAAATTCCGAAGTATTGTTCAGGTTATCTCCTGAGATTCCCAAATATTTCTTGCCCGGCCAAAGAAATTGCAATTCAGCATCGCCAAAAACAGAAATCTTGTCTCCAATTTCCGGAATGGACATTGGGATATTTTTAGATGTAACAGCGTTCAAAAAATTAAGATATTGATCACTTGTTGTGATAGAACCGGATGAATAAATCTGCCCAACCTCATATCTTTGAATGATTTGATTAATTCCAGTTAAGTGGTCTGCATGAGGATGAGTCAAAATGACGATGTCAATTCTTCGATCAGTGATCGGCATGATTTTTCCAATTTCTGAAAGGATGCTGTCATCCGGACCGCCATCGATAAGAATTTGATAATCACCTTTTTGTATCAGTTCCGCATCCCCTTGGCCAACATTTAAGAAATATATATTGAGACTATCTGTTGTGGGGCTTTTGGCGATTGTAACCCAAAGAAAAATCAAAATTATTATCAAAACCCCCAATATAATTTTTGTGATTCTTCTCATAAAATTATTCTAAATTTTCTAATACCAAAAAACAAAAAAATTATTATGCAAGAATAAAGAAATAAAACTAAAACAATTGAATTTTGGCCAAATTCGAACGATGAAAACGGCAGCACTGAAGCGATTTCAGTAGCCTTGATAACATATGTTAAAACTGGCCAAGCGAGTAATGCAAGAATTTTTCCCAAATAATAGTATATTATTCCTGATAGGCCAGCAATGAACGAGACCAGCATGGCAAGTGGCAGAATCCAAAGAACCAGAAAATTAGCAATCGGAGCAATCAGCGAAAACCTACCAAAAACATAGATAATGAGTGGAAAAACAGCGATTTGTGCCGATAGGGTTTCAACGAATGGTAATTTTATCCAATCGGGCCAGTTTCGAAATCTTGATGAATCAAATAGCCTTGAAATGATAGGAGAGAAATAAATTAGGCCAGCAAATGCAAGAAACGAAAGCTGAAAACCAATATCATTTGTAAGAATAAAGGGATTTGCAAGAATCATAATTATTGCCGCAAGCAACATCATATTTGTCTGATCTGCTTTGCGGCCAACTGTCGACCCATAAATTACCAACGTTGAAAATATTCCCGCCCTTATCACACTTGAGGCAGCACCAGTCATGATCACAAACAATGTTACAAGCACGACTCCGGCCCAGAAAGTTTTTCTTTTTCCTAGATGCTGGACAAGTAATTGTGAAAAAACCAGCATGATTATTGTCACGTTATATCCAGAAAGTGCAACAATATGGGTTAGGCCGGTTCTGTTTAAATCATCGGTTAAATCGGCTGGAATATTTCTCTTGATTCCAAGAACAAGTCCCGCGGCAAGCGATGCTTGGGGTTCCGGGAGAATACTATTGATCGACTGCTCAAAGTATGATGATATCATATACAATATCCTGATTGAATGCGTAATCATACTCTGATTTTTTCCACTTTTAAATACTGAATCAGGATTTTGAATAATCCCCGAAACCAGATTTTTCTTAAGAAATTTTTTATACGATGGATCAATGCTGCTACTCGTGCTTGACTCCACATTTCCAGATAGCTCGACATAATCGCCATATTCAAGAATTGGAATTTTTGGCAAATCGGCCTGAATTCTTGGTTCGGAACTTGAAATAGTCGTGCCATCGACATTTTTTACTGAAATTTCGACGCGTTGTTTTTCATAATCAACTTGCGGGTTATTTGCTATCATTCCGACAATTTTCACATCGCCAAATTTTGGCATCTCGGCCACCCGGCTCGAAAACAAGGAATAAAGCAATAAAGCTAAAAAAATTATTACAAATGACCAAGCAATGATAGTTAAAAGGCGATTTTTAAGTAGAAAATTTACAAGTGTGAAAAATATTAGAGATATGATGGTAAATAAAATAATTTGCCATGATCGAGCAAAATCAACAGCAGTGTATGACGAGATAAAAATCCCTACAATAAATACTAGAGCATAAATTGTAAACACTCGATATGGCGGAATCATTTTTGATTGTAATGTTTTCATCGCTGTTGAAAACCCATTCATTTTGTTATATTATCTATGATTGATGGTAAATAAGAAATACGACAATGAAAAAACGAGATAAACAAATTGACGAGGTCAAGGAGCTGGAAGCCAAAGTCGCCGAACTCACAGCCGGTTGGCAGAGGACACAAGCCGATTTTATGAACTATAAAAAACAGGCTGCTGAAGACCGGGCAAAATTGATCGAATCTGCATGCTCTGCACTTATTTATGATATTCTGCCGGTCTTGGATCACTTTCAACTCGCAGCTAGACATCTACCAAAAGATCTTGAAAATAATGACTGGGCAATCGGAATCAAGCATATAGAGAAACAATTCGAGACTATACTCTCCGAGAATGGTCTGACAAAAATCGAAACTGTCGGAAAACAATTTGATCCTCACTTACATGAAGCTGTGGAAGAGGTCGAATCCGACGAGCCAGAAGGAACTATTGCCGAAGAAACTTTGGCAGGATATGCATTCAATGGATCTGTGCTGCGTGCAGCCAAAGTAAAAGTTGTAAAAAATATTCCACCAAAGAGCTAAGAGCCAATACCCGCAATGAGGTTAATTTTGCGGACATATTTTTTCGTGGTGAAGCTGATGAATAGGATATCAGCACCCATACGGGAAGTCAGCCGGTTCGATTCCGGCCACCGCGACCATTCGACTCGTTTCACTCGCTCATGGCAAGCCAAAACGAAAAGTGAATCCATTCGACTCTCTTTGCTCAGCCCAAATGGTCCCCTTCGGGGCTCATGGTAAACCGTCTGCCTCACCGATTATGGTGGGGCAGAATCCTAATAAGGTATAATGAAGCCATGCAACAAAAAACGAAAAAAGATACTATTGAAGAACGCAATGGCGGATTCGCCTGTGCGCATTGTAAGAAATGGGTAAATTTTTCTGACACGATCGGAACACATCATAGAAATCATTGCCCCTATTGCCTCTGGTCCCTGCACGTTGACGACAAAGTTTCCGGCGACCGCAAGGCAGACTGCCATAGTAGCATGGAGCCGATTGGATTGACGCTCAAAGAGGAAGGAATCGACAAATACGGGAACAAGAAACAGGGTGATGTGATGATTATTCATCAGTGTAAAAAATGTAGCAAAATTTCAATCAACCGCATCGCCGCCGATGATGGCAATGAAAAAATATTAGATCTATTGAACTATAAAATTGATTCTAAAACAAAAAAAGATCTCAGGGACTCTTCTATTGTTGTACTCAATCAATCAAATTATCCAGAAATTAAAACAGCTCTAATCGGTAAGAACATTTGAGGGAGTTTCTTCTAGGTGTTTGATGTCGTTAATAGTCTTTATGGAAATTTTTTTGTTTTCATCAATCAGTACGACACTAATGCTGGTATTGGCAATTTCTGTAAGCTTGCTGCCAATTTCTTGATCAATGTAACAAAATAAATTCTTGAGCCAAATCCCGTGTGTTACAGCTAAAATTGTTTTATCCGAATAATCATTTGCGATCATCTTAATAAATTTCTTGACACGTATAAGCACGTCAGTGTCATTTTCGCCTCCCTCTGGGCAAAAATCTTCCTTAGACAGGCCCGAACTTAATCTCGCCTCCTCACGCAGCACCGACAATTTACCTTCAAATATTCCGCTTCCTTTCTCTCGAAGCAAAGGCTCGTAAATAACCGGAAGGTCTGAGTGATATTTCAAAATTTCTTTAATAGTATCTTTGGTCCTTTTTAGATCGCTACAAAAAGCGATGTCAAAGTGTTGGTCTTTTAATCTCTCTCCAACTTTTCTCGCTTGTTCGGCTCCGATTTCGGAAAGTGGGTTATGGGAATGTCCCTGAACAATTTTTTGGTCATTGTAGCCAGTATGTCCATGGCGGACAAATACGAGATTAATCATTGAGTTCCTTAATATATTTCACCAGCCAAAAGGTTTCGTCTGATTTGTTAGTAATTTTGCGATCGCTCAAAAATTTAAACCCGTTTTTTAGATAGAAGGCCCGTGTTCTATTATATGGTTCCCAATCTTCTTTGTCAGATAACGTTTCCACAGTAATCTTTTTGACTTCCAGATTTCGCGCTGCCTTCTCAACCTTTTCAAGTAATTGCCCACCTACTCCCTTACGATGAGAATTCAAGTTGACACCTAGCCAGGTAATTTTAATATCCCCCTCCTCGGATGAAAAAGTAATAAATCCAACAATTTTGCCATCATTTTCGGCAGCAAAACCATGATGCAATTTTAGATCAAGCGGAATTTCGTTCGAGATTGCATAATCATCAAACCAACCGGGATTTAGGGATTTTACAACCTTCATTACTCCGTCATGGTCGATTAGCTCAATCGGCCTAATTTTTATAGTCATTTATTTAATCCTCGAGATTCCGATCCAAATTTTCTCACCGTCGATACAGAATTCTTCTGAACCTTCCGGGTTTTCGATTTTTCCGTCAGTGCTTTCTTTCGCTAGTACTTCTTTGGCAATAATTTCCGACATTGATTTCATCACTTTTTTCAATACCTCTCCCGATGTAGCGTAATTTACAACTATCCTGTTCTCAACTTCAAACCCGGACTTTTTGCGTAGCGATTGGATGTTGCGGATGAGTTCCCTGGCAACACCTTCGGTTTTTAATTCGTCAGTTAATACCGTATCAAGCTCGACGCCTGTCTCCCCTACTCCGGAATTCTTATCTCCTTCGTCAATATGAATATCTCGTGCGTCGACATAAACTACTTTTTTCACATTTACTTCTTCAGCAATGATTGTTTCCAAATCTTCAGACAATTTTTTACCGGAATATTTTAGAAGAGCTAAAGGCTGGCGAACTTTTATTCCCGCTTCCGATCTTTTGGCTAAGCCAGCTTCAACAATCTGCCGTGTTTCTGCCATCTCATCCAGAACAGAAAGATCAAATTCTTCCGGTGCGGGGAAATCGGCCAAGTGTACCGATTCCGGATCACTTTCTTGCTTTAGGCCCTGATACACGGTTTCGGCGAACATCGGAGTAAACGGCGCCAAGAGTTTCGATAAGCCGATCAAAACTTCATACAAAGTATGATATGCCGATTCTTTATCGCTGTCAGACTCCGATTTCCAAAATCTGCGGCGTGAGCGGCGGACATACCAAGTAGAAAGTTCGTTTATAAAATCAAGAATCGTATTTGCCGGTCTGTAGGTATCATAGTTATCCAATGATTCGGTGATGGTTTCGGTAAGTTCGTTAAACTTCGCAAGGATCCATTTGTCTAGAATGTTTGTAGCTTCTGTTTTTCCGCTCGGCTTCCAACCGTCGATTGATGCGTACATAGAAAAGAATGAATAAACATTCCAAAGCGTGATAAATAGGTTGCGGGAAACAGACAAAACTTCTTTTTCTGAAAAAAGCTTCGGCTCACCGGGCTGATTCACAGAATAAAGGAAGAAGCGGACGACATCGGCGCCAACTTTCTCAAATTCAGCCATCGGCTCGACAATGTTTCCCTTCGACTTCGACATTTTTTGCCCTTTTTCGTCTAGAATATGTCCTGTCGAGATAACATTTTTAAAACAAGAATTATTTTTTACAATCGTCGAGATCGCGAGAAGCGTGTAAAACCAGCCTCGGGTTTGATCGATCGCTTCGCAAATGAAATCAGCCGGGTACTGCTCAGCAAAGAGTTCGCTGTTTTCGAATGGATAGTGATATTGGGCGTATGGCATGGAGCCGGAATCGAACCAGACATCCATCACTTCTGGAGTTCGTTTCATCGTTCCGCCGCATTTGCAGGTGAATTCAACCTCATCAACAAATGGTTTGTGAGGATCGAAGGCAGTACCGTCAGAATTTAGATAAAATTTATGAGATAATTCATGATCAGGGCGTTCGTGTTGGAAGTATCCAGAATAATCCAAGTTCCCTAAAATCATGTTCAATGCACCATTAATGGCCCCGTGTGCAACAATAACGATTGTCTTACCAGGATATTCTTTTCCAATCTTGGCTAAAAATTCTTTGACCCTTTCTACAACATCAGCTCTCGTTTCCCCCGTGGTGCCAAGCTTAAAATTAAATCTTTGTTCAGGAATTTTCTCAGTCACCAAATAATCTTGAAAATCTTTCCTGTCAAGTCTTTGTTCGGGTGTAAGCTCATTCCATTCGCCGGAGTCCAGCTCAATGATTCTGTCGTCGAATATCAATTCCGCATCTACATGTTTCTTAACGATTTCTGCGGATTGCTTTGCTCTCAACACCGGAGAAGATATTATTATGTCAACTTTGTCCTTTATTTTTTTTGCGGTTGTTTCCACCTGAGTCACACCCTTCTCTGTAAGAGGCCATTTATCAAGCGCTTTTGAATCAATATCAAGAATGTTTCTCTCCGTTTCACCGTGTCGGACAAAGATCAATTTCGTTACCTTAGTATTGCTCTCGTTGAAATCCATAAAATTGCCAACGACTTTTTTCTCGTCACACTTGTCGCAAGTCCAGACCGGGAGCGGCGTCCCCCAATATCTGTCACGGGAAATTGCCCAGTCATTGATATTTTCGAGCCAATTGCCAAAACGGCCGTGCTTTAAGTAGGCTGGGTTCCAGTTGATTGTCTCATTATTTTCAAGAAGCTCATCTCGAAGTTTCGACATCGCGATATACCAAGAATCCTTGGCAAAGTAGAGAAGCGGTGAGTCACAACGCCAGCAGAACGGATAATCATGGGCGAACATCTCTTTTTTAAATAATATTCCACGTTTTTCAAGATCGAGTTTCACTTCTTTGTCGGCGTCTTTGACAAAGCTTCCTTTGCCAGCGCCGGCAAGCTCCGTCCCCTTTTCATCAACGGTCTTTAAAACCTTGATGCCGTTCTTGCGAAAACCAAATTCGTAATCATCCTCACCAAATGCCGGGGCAATGTGGACGATGCCGGTGCCGTCTGAATCGGTGACAAAATCGGCGACAATCAGCTTGTAAACTTTCTCTCCACCTTCAGAAAATTTATCTCCGTCCGGATAAATCGCTTCGTAATCCGGTTTGTCGGTGAAAGATGGGGCAGCAATTTCCGAACCGGTCAGCTCTTTAATGACATTTGCACCAGGCAAAACGGCATCGAGACGGCTTTGCGCAAGTATATACTTCTCTCCGTCTTTTTCTGCCAAAACGTATTTGATATTCGGGCCAAATGCTAGAGCGGCGTTGCCTGCGAGCGTCCAAGGCGTTGTCGTCCAGACAAGAAAATACGCATCTTCATGATTTGATTTAACCTTGATATAGACTGATTCCTCTTCAACATTCTTGTATCCCTGGGCAACCTCATGAGAAGATAACGCCGTACCGCAGCGCGGGCAATATGGCACGACTTTGTGGCCCCTGTAAAGCAAACCTCGTTTTTCAGCTTCGGATATCACCCACCAGATCGATTCGATATATTTGGAATCGTAGGTGACATATGGATCTTTCATATCGAGCCAGTAGGCCATGCGCTCGGTCATCTTTTCCCACTCGGATTTGTAAACAAAAACCGACTCTTTGCAAAGTTTATTGAATTTGGCAACCGAAGCATTTTTGTCGCCCGGAACGATATTCTCGATATCGCCCTTGCCAGAAATACCGAGCTCCTTCTCCACCTGAAGCTCTACCGGAAGCCCTTGCGTGTCCCAGCCTGCTTTGCGTCGGACATTGTAGCCTTGCATAGTTTTATATCGGTTGAAAAGATCTTTGAATGCGCGGTTTAGAACATGATGAATACCAGGCTTGCCGTTGGCTGTCGGCGGTCCTTCATAGAATACAAAATTGCCTTTCGGGCTATCCTTCCCAAGGCTCTTCTCAAATGTTTTATCCTCTCGCCAAAATTCGAGAATTTTCTTCTCTTCTTCCGGTAAATTAAGTTTTGGATCAACCTTTTTGAACATAAAATGTCCTTAATTTGAAATTTTAACACTGATCTATCACACTGATTAACACTGATATTAAAAAAGACCTAACACTATTATAGCGAAAGGCCAATCTTTTTAGTATGTGTTGAACTTTTCACTTTATGCTTTCAACTTTATACTGAACCGATTGAGGTACCAACCTAATCATTCTTAATTTTGGCAATTACGCTTGCCATACGGGAAGTTCTATTCACCCTTAGGGTTTTCTTCTCCCAGCTCGTCCGTTGATTGCGGACTTATGCGCTTTTTTCTTATAAATTATATATAGCACATCGCTCAGATATATTCAATGAGCTATTGACATAACCAATTATTTATGTTACCCTAAGATAAAGAAAATCGACTGCTAGGGGGTCTTACCATGTCCAAAGCTAGTCGTATCGTTTGCGGGATCATCGCATGTCTGCTCCTCTACCCGACTTATCGGGTCGGAGCGGTTGCCCTGGATTCAATGTACCGTTACTCGCTACTGAGCGAGCTCGACCTGATGAAGATGCCGCAGGTCGACAGATTCATCCTGGAGATGCAGTACGGGTGGCCTTTCCTCGTGGCCCTGGCCCTTTTCGTAGGAGTCCTGACCTTGGCGTACAAGGCTCTCTCACGTTATTAGGGGTTTGAGTCAGATGAATTGGCCACAAGAGCTCGGGCGCCCCACTAGTTGGGGCGTTCTTGCTTTATTATAATCATTTGGGTCCATTGTGATATTATTATTGAAGAGTTAATAGGAAGATGTGGAAATGAATCAAGAAATCTATTTGAAAATCGGAGTTGTGGTTCTAAACGAAAATGACGAAATTCTTTTGATCAAGGAGAAAGTTGATGAAGAATCAGAACCGGCGCTCAACATCATAAAAGGGACTTTTGATAAACCTCACGAAAGTATTATCGATTGCGCCAAGCGAGAATGCTTGGAGGAAGCGGGGCTTGAGGTAGAGTTTCTAGGAGTCTTGAATATATTGACCATGCAGTCTCGCGGAAAACTCAAAATCCAGTTTAATTTTGTTGCCAGAGCAAACACCGACAAGGTTTCCCTGCCAAAAGAAAGAGGCCTCCACATTGAAGGAGAAAATATCATTGGAGAATCTTGGTTTACCAACGATCAGATTGCAGATCTAGAACCCAAAGATTTTGTTGCAGATTACACGCTACGCATTATCCGAGAATGGATAGAAAATGGTAAAGTATATTCCCTAAATATTTTGGAAGACCAATTTTAAATTATTGCAAATACTTAATTGCAATTTCCGCGACTTTGTTTGCTTTCATACCATGTTTATATTTTGACTCAAGGAATTCGATCAACTTTTTTTGCTTCTCGTAACCTTCTTCGCGATGACTTGGTAAAAATTCGCTAAATTCATAGTTCATCACAAATGTCAGCGCCTCTTTAAAATCGTTAAAACTCTCGTAAGGCAATCCGGCTTTTTTGAACTCCGGAGCAATCAGCTTATGTGTATAAAAATGTAATATTTCGTGAATAATATTCGAATTTGGATCCGGGCGGCCGAAACATACAAAAAAGTAACCTTGGCCGGTATTATATCCGCAACAAACATTGAATGTTAAAAAAGCGGTCAAATTGTCCTGCGTTTCATTGGTTTCGAAGAATTCATCAGCTTTTTTAAAAAAAGGTTTTTCAATTTTTCGCCAATTATTTTCAATCGACTTAGTTTTTTCTGCAATATAGTCTCGTTGGTTCTCAGCATTTTGAGCAAAATATTTTGTCACATCTCTCTCATTATCAGGATCAAAACCAGACTCTTTAATTATGTAATAATTCTTCGGCTTTTCATTCGAGAGGTGATTTATCGATCCAAGCGTAGAAAAATAATTTCCGATTTCTCTCTTTGTTGAATATTTGAAAATTATCATTCTATACCTCGATGTACTCTTTAAATTTTTCGAGGATGTCTGACAATTTATCTTTTTCAAGATCAATTCGATAACCAGGGCGACTGTTTAATTCATCCAGAAGGTCATAGAACTCTTCCTCACCCAAAACTTTCAGCCCCAAGGCATCAATTTCTTTGTCTAGTATTTTATTAGCGTCAGCAACATTCTCTTCATCAGTCAAGATTTCGGCCTCAAAATAATGTCCCCAATCAGGGACTTCAACAACTGCAAATTCGACTCCACGATACTCGTAGTCATATTTTGTGTTCGCCATAAGGACATATTTTGTAAATCCGAGGATTTTTAGAAATTCGATAAAATCAGTGAATTTTTTGGTCTCAAATTCAAAATTATATTCTTTTCTGGCATCTTTGCCACTCCATTTGCCATATTTGCATGCTAACTCTGCTTGGCCATTTGTGATACGGATTTTAAGATCGACCGGATCATCTTTCACTTCGCGAATACTTTTTATGCTTGCGCTTTTTATCATCGAAAAGCGTTTTTTCTTGCCTAAAAAAGTGCCTTCCTTGGAGAGAAAAGAATTTAAATGCTCAAACTTTTCCGCGGTCAGTAGCCCGCGATGCTCGACTTCCATCTGCGACATATTATTCCTTATGGCCAAATTTAAAAAGTAGTATTATTATTTTACTATGGAAAACAAACTAATTACCAGTCTAAATAAATTTTACAGTTTAGATATTACTCGGATTGTTGCCAAAGCTAAGGGCGGATTTTTGAGTGATAATATGATTGTGGCAAACAAAGACCAAAAATTCTTTCTACGCAAATACCGTGACAAATATTCCAGTGATGATATTGCAAGTATACACAAAAGTAAGCAATTTTTCTTCGAACATGGCATTCCCATAATCATGCCGATTAAAACCGTAAATGGAGACACATTCGTTGAAATTACTGGTAAATTTTATGGATTATTTCCATTTATCGAAGAAAAAGATATTAACCGAAACAAGCTAAACGACGACGTTTTAATATCAATCGCTCAGATGCAAGCGAAAATGCATCTTTTGAGTAAAGATGGAACGCCAAAAGTTACTGTAGAATCGAAAAATGTTTGGGATAAAAAAAAATCTTTACAAATGGCAAAGGAATTTGGAAAAATCATTTCACAGAAAAAATTATTAAATGGATTTGATCGCTTAGCAAGGAAATTTATTAGGCTAAAGAAGAAAATAATTGAAGAAAATAAATTAAAGTTTGAAGATTTGAACATCAGGTCAGATCACCTGGTTCATGGTGATTTCCATGCCGGTAATCTGTTTTATGACGATAACGATACGGTAAAATATGTATTCGATCTCGAAAAAACGATTTTCGCGCCACGGGCATTTGAGCTTGTTAGGTCAATCATATTTATATGTTTCAGTAAGGGCTTTGAAAAGGGCATGGAAAAAGCCGGTTTGTATTTGAAAGCTTATCACAAAATATATCCGATCTCGGATTCAGAATTTCGGGCAGGATTTCTCATGAGATATCTTGATATGGCTCATTCTTTCTGGATCGAAGAGCATCATTATCTAAAGAAGTACTACAAAACAGATGTTTTATACCGAGACGATTTTATAAAACTAGAATATTTTTCCCGTGATATCAAGGGCGTGATTCGGAGAATATTAAAAAACGCGAAATAGCGAAATAGCTAAATCACGATATTTACAATTTTTCCAGGTACGACGATTACTTTTTTAATCTCTTTGCCAGTAATAAATGCGCTGACTTTTTCACTATTTTTAGCAGCTTCCTCGAGGGCAGTTTTTTCAATATCTTTATCTACTTCGATGACATCGCGAAGTTTGCCATTGACCTGAATGGCAATTTTGATCTTATCGTCGCCTTTCAAGCTTTCATCAAATTTCGGCCAAGCTGAATTTGAAACCAAACCCTCGTTGCCGAGCTTTTCCCATAATTCTTCGGCCAAATGAGGAGCAGCCGGTGCTAGAAGCTGGCAGAATACACCAAATGATTTTTTACTAATTTCTTTCTCGGCCGACATAAGATTGTTGAAAGTCATAAGTTTGGCAACATAAGTATTCAAGTTGAATCGCTCAAGATCGTTCTCAACAGCAAAGACTAATTTATTTACAGCAACTGCAAGATTATCACTATCAACTTTACCAGAGACTTTGTCCGAGTTTTCCCAAACTTTATTAAGAAATCTTGAAACGCCAGATAAGCCGTCCATGTTCCAGGCGGATTCTTTATCATACGGCCCGATGAACATAATGTAGGTGCGAAGCGCATCGGCACCATAGCGCTTCACAACATCATCCGGATTGACCACATTCCCCCGCGATTTGCTCATTTTTTGGTTGTCCGCGCCAAGTATGATCCCGTGAGCGATTCGTTTGTTATATGGCTCAAGCGTTGGCACTTTGCCAAGATCATATAGAAATTTGTGCCAAAAACGCGAATACAAAAGGTGCAAAGTTGTATGTTCGTTGCCGCCATTGTAAAGATCAACCGGCATCCAATATTTCAATTCTTTGACTGATGCTGAGAAAATGTCTTCGCTTGATTCATAATTCTTGATTCTTGATTCTTGATTCATTGCGTAAGCGATGAAGTACCACGATGATCCCGCCCAGTTTGGCATCGTATCGGTCTCGCGCTTGGCGGGGCCGCCGCACTTCGGGCAGGTTGTATTTACCCAGTCGGTAATTGCGGCAAGCGGGGACTCACCGGTATCGGTCGGCTCATACTTTTCAACCTCCGGTAAAGTAAGTGGTAAATCTTTCTCATCCATCGGCACAGTCCCGCACTTCTCGCAGTGGATGATAGGGATCGGCTCGCCCCAGTAGTGCTGGCGGGAAAATATCCAGTCACGAAGCTTGAAATTGACTGCGAAATCCCCGGCACCCATTTCCTTGAGCTTCTCGGTTATTTTCTTTTTACCTTCTTCTGATGTTAACCCATCAAACTCTTTGGAATTGGCAAGAACGCCATATTCCTCAAATGAATGTGCTGGATTATGAAAGCGGTCACGGACAATTTCATGCTCTATCGGCAGGACATATCCTTTGATATTCTCAATTTCATCCCAATCCGCCCAGAACGGTTCGCTTTCCTCTGCCTCTTCTTTGGATAACGGCTCCTGCTCCTCATCAAGCAACTCGAAAGCCAAAGGATAATATGTAGCTTTTCTATTCACATTTTTGTGAGTTGCATGGAAATGGACTTCCATCGGGCCGCCTAAGTTTCGAACGAATTTGACGTTCTTGTAACCGGTTTCTTCTAAAATCTCGCGCTTGGCGGTATCAACGATTGATTCACCTGGCTCAATGCCGCCGATAACCAACCCGATCCAAGGAAACTTCTTCCACTTAAGGGCTAGAACTTTGTTATTTTTGGGATTTATTACCACGGCATAAACCTGCTTTCGCTCGACTGTCTCTACGCCATCGATTGGCGGATCATTTTTATCAATTAGTTTAGGAATGATAACTTCCTTGATTGGAATATTGTATTTTTCGGCAAATTCAAAATCCCTCTGGTCGTGCGCAGGCACCGCCATCACGGCACCGGTTCCATAGGTTGCGAGAACATAATCAGCAATCCACACAGAAACTTCCTCGCCGTTTATCGGATTTATAGCTTTAATTCCTTTTAATTCCACTCCAGTCTTGTCTTTGGCAAGCTCAGTCCTGTCCATATCTGACTTTTTCTTCGCATTTTCAATATAGTTTTCCACATCTTTGACATTTGATATTTGATCTTTGATTTTGTCAACGAGTTCGTGTTCCGGCGCTAATACTATATATGTCACGCCGAAAAGCGTATCCGCGCGAGTAGTGTAGACCTTGATAATATTATCATTTAAGGATTCCAGAAACTTGGCTCTTTCAAGATCATTTTTTCCGGCTCTGCGTTCTTTTTGGGCGGTAATCTTATAACAATTTGCCAGCCATTTTGCATCGGGAACTAAAAATTCATGCCCGTCCAGTTCTTTTATAGTATCTCCCAGATCATGATCAAGTGTCCCAATCTCAATGTTGAAATCATCAGTACGAAAGACGCAAACCTGAAATTTTCCGTTGTCCTTATCTTCAATTTTACTGTAACCAAGTTCAGAAAAGATTTTTTTGCTTTCATCAAAATCTTTGGCCAAAACTCCCAAATCAACATCTGCAGGATTTTCAAAAATATTTCCGCAATATCCAGCAACTGCAAAAGTACCATTAACCCAGAGTTTGATATTGCGCTTTTTAAATTCTGAATTGATCCTATCAATCGCTTCAAGCATTTTATTTGTTTTGTCAGAAATATTGGCATTCCCAAGATCAACTTTTTCTGAAGTTTGCTCCGCTTCGGTTGAAATGACAATTTTAAAATCAATTTCCGTTCCCTCGGATCGGCCAATCCAGTTTATCTGCTGGGTTTTGATATTCTCAAGATAATCAACGGTATCGAGATCCTTGATCAATCTATCTGCATAGGCTGTGATACGGAGCATCCATTGCTTCTGTTTGCGTTTTTCTGTCTGCGCGCCGCAGCGTTCACAATTTCCGCCGATCACCTCTTCGTTGGCGAGGATGATTTTGCATGATGGGCACCAGTTAACTGGCATCTCGGCCTGAAATGCCAAGCGTGGAGTTTCTTTGTCGTCATCGGCAACTTCGACAAGCTTGCCGTTGACAATCGCGTGCTTATAGAACTGCATGAATATCCACTGCGTCCATTTATAATAATTGGGATCAGTAGTATTGACCTCGCGACCCCAATCGAAGGAATAGCCAAGCGATTTCATCTGCTTTTTGAAGGTCGCAATACTTAGTGTGGTAACGTCTCTTGGTTTTGTCTTGGTTTTAATTGCGTAATTCTCTGTCGGCAGACCAAATGCGTCCCAACCCATTGGAAAAAGAACATTGTAGCCTTGCATCCTTTTCATACGCGTAAACGCATCCGAGGCGGTGTAACCCATGCAGTGTCCAACGTGCAATCCTGATCCGGAAGGATAAGGGAACTCCATGAGGGAGTAGAACTTCGGCTTATCGGAAAAATCAATGGACTGGCCGTATTTCGCCTCTTCCCAGGCCTTCTGCCATTTAGATTCAATTTTTTCAAAATCGTATTTTGCCATAATCAAAATTTAGCACGATCAATCTAATTAATCAACGCTGATAGTATATCTATGGTAGGCGACAAAAAAGTACTTCTTGTTGGTAATCTTTCGTTTCTGCAATTATTTTTCCCTCCGTTGAAAATAAGTAACCACCTCCCGGAAAATCATCATCCATATTTCGTCCAGACTGAGTCGCGACAGCAATATTGATTTTATTTTCTCTGGCATAATTTCCAATTTTTGTAATGCAATTATTTTTCCACCACAAATAGCCCTTCTCCCAGTTACGATTTTCTCGATCGCCATACAAATCAGGAGATGCGCACTCAAACACTACTTTGCAACCCTTGGTTGCATATTCTTTATATAATTCTGGCAAATCAATATCAGCACAAATTGTAATGCCGAACCTTACTCCACCCAAATCAAAAATTGGTGATTCAACTCCAGAAGAAAAAATCTTCTCCTCTCCGCTTTGGACATTATGCTTACGGTAAACACCTACGATTTTCCCATTTTGAGCAAAAATTTGGGTAATGTGATATCCGGAATTGTCTTTTTCTCCTATTCCAAACAAAATTGCAATATCCTTGCTTGCTCCAACAACTTTCTTTACAGGTTTGCTCTCTAATTCCAGACATGTATCGATATAATTATTTTCTGTAAAATAACCCGTTAGACTCATTTCCGGGAACACGGCTACATCCGCCTTTGCTTTTGCTGCAAAAGAAATATAATCGGACATTCTCTCCGAATTAATTTTGATTTCACCCTTTGCTGAGGGCATTTGAACCAAAGCTATTTTCATTGTTTATTCGTTAAATATTTAACAAGTTTTTCTTTTGCAAATGTTGGATAAAGATTTGGGGTTTTTGAAATGTCGTCGAAATCCATCCAGTGAATATAGTATTGATTATTTGAATCAGTCAACATTTTTCGCGGTTCGTTGAGTTTCGGTTTTCCGCTGAATTTATCAATCAAGAAAAAGTAGCTGGTTCTACCAATATCATTTCCATTCTTTTCAACATATCCCTCAAACAAAAGTTTTCCAGTTTCAGCATCAATACCGAGTTCTTCTTTCAATTCGCGCTTCGCTGTTTGCTCGAGACTTTCTCCTTCCTCGACTCCACCGCCGGGAAAGCTAAAATATTCTTCTCCATCCTTGATCCTACGAAACAGGAGAATTTTATTATCTTTCAATATAATCCCGCACGCTCTTTGGGTTATCCTAAAATTCATAAACGTCTGTTTAATATTTAGTTGAACAATGATATTTTATCATGCACATTAGCTGCATGACTAATAATTTTCTAGTTAATTCTTGATATTAGAAATCTTATCGAAATCCATCCAATGGATATAGTGCTAGTTGTTAGAATCACTCAGCATTTTCCCAGAATTACAAAATATTGAGGAGAATTATTTTCGAAAATTTTAAGTATTTTCCAACCCGTCGGGCGAATTAGTTGCTCTAATTCACTCGGTGACAGATAGAGATATTCAAACCAGGGACCCGTGATGTCATCATATCGTACTCTCAATTTTACCTCTCCGGAAAGTTTGCCCTTTTTTAGGTTACAATTAAAATATGATCGATAGGCTGGATCATAAATCTTGTCCGGATTTGAACTCTCGGCAATAATAATAGCATTGTCACTTCCAGCACCATGGAGTCGTCTAAGAATTTCAGGGGCTTTTATTTGATTTTGCAATAGGCCCAAGTTATTACCCATTAACAAAAAGGTGTCATACTTCAAATCTAACGAATCATTTATGTTCTCAATTTGACCGATTAATGATTTCTTTATACCTTGCATCTTGCACACCCTGATAGCGAGCGGAGAAGGGTCCATAGCTGTGACGTCTAATCCTTTTTCTTGTAAGTACAGGGCGTGTCTACCTGGTCCACACCCAATATCTAAAATCTTACCTTTGGCAAAGCCAACTGCAATAATCTCATTTTTGCTCCATTGTTCTGATTTTATAAAATAAAAATTTCCCGCAGATACTTCCGTTAAGCCATCATCTCTTTCGATTAGGAGAACATTGTCTTTGCCATTAAAACAATCCCAAATCTGTCTCCCAAAGGCATCATTATTTCTTTTTGCCTTCATGTTTAAAAACCAGTAATATATTTGTAGCATACACTTCAATATTAACTATAATTTGAGCAAAAACACAATTGATGATTCTCTAAATCATGAAGGAATCCTGATGGCTCAGCATATTAGTTGCATAACTATCCTTAAATAAAAACAGTTTGCAAGAGTATCAACTCATCAAATTGTGGAAGGAAATAATGGTAGAAGGAAAATTTTATTTTTCACATGAACATGAGCAGCATACAGGCTTTACAGACAGTGAAGGAAATGATTGGGATGTACCTGGGCGGCTGGAGAAAATTGTCTCATGGATTGCCAGAAGGTATGGAGAAAATTATTTAAATGTTCTGCAAGAAATAAACGAGTCTGATTTTATTGATATAATTCGGCGGGTTCACGAAGCCGAAATGATAGAGGAACTGAAACAAACTAGCCTAAGAGCAAAGGATGGCGAAGCCCTAATTACGTCATTTGACTCAGATAAGGAAACGAGCGTTACTCCTGTTTCGAGACATACATATAAAAGCGCACTTGCTGCGGTAAAATGCTCTCTTTCAGCAGCCGAAATGTTGAAAAGCTCTCGGTCAAACCTTGCTGTCGCCTTATCACGCCCTCCAGGACATCACGCTGGGAAAAATTATTATCATGGTTTTTGTTACATGAACAATATTGCTGTCGCAGCCGAATCTTTAAAAGAGGATGGAGAAAGAGTAGCAATTCTGGATATTGACGCTCATCATGGCGACGGAACTCAACAAATCTTCCAAGATGACTCAAGCGTATTTTACTCTTCGCTTCACGCTGATCCAAATCTGGTGCTTCCGCATACCGGAAAGTCTGACGAGATCGGTAATGACGGAAGTATTTTGAATCTCCCTTATTCAATTGGTATCTCGACAGAAGAATATTTGACCTTGCTGAATTTTTCGCTTAAACATATCCAAATGTTTGACCCGCAATATCTGTTAATATCGGCTGGATTTGATACCCACAAACGCGAATTTGAATCGATGGGCTTGCCACCAGTTACGCAGCTTGATTCACCCGACTACGAGGAGATAGGGCGGATGATTGGATCATTGTCTTTGCCAACTGGGGTGGTTCTTGAAGGGGGTTACAACCAAACTGCGTTGAGCGAAGCTTTGATGAATTTTACTATTGGCCTGGAGAACAGCTTAAAAACCAAGCCATGCTTTGACTTTTTTGCTCTAAAGTGAGTATTATTTTGCTATGTATAATGTTAAGCTACTACATGATTTTTTTGTGTTTCAGTCTCAAAAAAATCCCAATCAAATTGCCGTCGTTGATTTCAAAAAATCCTATACCTATAAAGAAATCGAAACAAGCGCTAATCGCCTTGCTTTTGAATTGACCAGTCACTCCCCTGCGCTTCAACAGGATAAAATCGGATTTTTTACAGATCGTTCGGTTGATTCGATAATTATTATGCTTGGCATATTAAAATCAGGCCATGCTTTTGTTCCTATCGATCCCAACCTACCAGCAAAGCGCATCGAATATATTTGCGATAAAGCCACGATTAAAACTATCGTTTCAGGAAACACAGAATATTATTCAAGCAAAAAACAAACAATTATTCACCTTCGGTCGATCATAACCGTCAAAGATTTCAAGTATAAAGAAATAAAAATTCCAGACGATAGAATTGCATATTGTCTATTTACATCAGGATCAACGGGGAGACCTAAGGGGGCGCTGATCAAACACTCCGGTATTGTACAATCTATTAAAAACTTTAAAAAGGCATATCATTTTGATAAAAACAGCAAGGTACTTCAATTTGCTAGCCTATCGTATGATGCGTCCCTATCAGAGATTTTCCCAACTTTTGCTGCCGGTGGAACTATTTATATTCCGCCCAGAGAAGTGATTTTAGATATTGATAAGTTATCATCATACATTATCGAGTCAGGTATAACAGCAGCAATATTTCCGCCTACTGTTATCGGGCACCTTAACAAAGATTCTCTTTCTTCACTCTCAACTTTAGTGTCCGCAGGCGAAGAATGCCCTGCTGATTTAGCAAATAGAATGTATGAATTGGTTCCACATTTTATTAACGCATACGGACCCACAGAAGCTTCAGTAGGAGTTACCACCTTTGAACTAGACCGGAAAATAAAAAATGCAGTTCCTATTGGCAAAGCTTTACCTGGATACAAGATTTATATATTAAACAAGGTTGGTCAAAGAGTCTCTATTGGCCAAATTGGCGAACTCTGTATAGGCGGCGTTGGAGTTTTTGCCGGTTATATCGGGGATAGCGCAAAAACTCACGAAGTTTTAATCCCTAATCCTTTTGGCGTCGGTTATCTGTATAAGACCGGCGATCTTGTAAAACAAGATGCGAATGGGCAAATTTATTATGTTGGAAGGAATGACTTTCAAATAAAATTACATAGCATTAGGATGAGCCCGGAAGAAATCGAAAGAGAAATTAAGAAGCTGCCAAAAATCAATGAATGCGTGGTTGTTGATGGATGTCTTGAAAGTAACAAGGAACACAAATTGGTCTGTTATTTTACTGCCTCAGAAGATTTAAATTTAACAGTAACACGAGATATCCTTCGTTCCAAGTTGCAACCACATATGATTCCCCAGGTTTTCATCCATATTCCTTCAATGCCTCTGACCCCAAGCGGAAAAATCGACCGACATGCACTTCAAATAAAACCCGTCAGAATAAAAACTGAGACAGATACTCTTAACGACAGCGTAATTTCTGACTCTCCAATAGCACGCATATGGAAAGATATTTTGGGCACGAACTCCGTGTCTCTTGAAGACAACTTTTTTGAATTAGGCGGATCATCTATCTCCGCCATGCGGATCGTCTCGAAGATTAATAAAAATACAGACTTTCATGCAAACATAAATTTAATTTTTGAATATCCTGTTTTTAATGATTTCGTTCGCGCCCTAGAAAAAGAAGCTTCAGAGACAGAAAAAGAACATGATAAGACATTTGCAGACCAAAAGTTAACAGACCCAGAAAAGTTATTTTGGGCCGCCAACTATACTTCCAAGAAACCGGAAGCATATACACTAACTGAAGTGTTTGAACTTAATGGACAAATAAATACAAACAGACTTCAAAGAAGTTTCGAGTTTCTAATTAGTCAATTTCCTAAATTACGCACCAATTTCAGATTTAGGTTCGATAAAATTGAAAAAGTGATTAAAAATGAAAAATCATATCCGTTCTGTCTCCGTGATTATTCAAATCTGGATATCTCCAGAGCAAGAAAAAAGGCCAGGCAAACCCAGGAACATATTGCCAACATTCCCATGGATCTGGAAAAAGACTGGCTCTTTGTAGCCTATTATTTGAAATTGTCTGAAGTAGAAGGACTGCTGATCTTCCATGCCCATCACATTGTTATGGACGCCAGAGCAATGGAAATTATATCTAAAAAATTTTGGGATTATTATGAACACCATCAAGATTACAAGTTGGTGGAAAATATTAATTCTATGCATTCACAACCTACAGATGATGAAAAAACCTTTTGGAAAGAATATTTGTCCCGAGCAGATGATAATTTGACTTCATTGCCATATGACAATCCCAAGAATGAAACAACAGAAAACAATGGAAAGACTATTATACATCCATTACCTTTGCGATTGGCCCGAGAAGGATCCAAAACTGCTACGGCTCTAGGCATTACCCCTTTCTCTCTTTTTCGAAATATTTTTTCCTTACTCCTTCATCGTCTTTCAAATCAGGTTAATTTAACTGTTGGCACGGCTGTCAGCCTGCGAGATGACAACAGTGAAAATGATATTGGTGTTTTCTTAAATACATTACCTATCCGGTCAACTTTGCGGAGCGGAGAACCAATAGAAAAATATCTAGTAAGACAAAATAAGGAATTTATACATTGCTTTAAACACAGGAACCTTTCACTACCTCATATTCTCAAACTAATTCAGAATGACTGCAAAAAAGACTCTCAGCCCCTATTTAATGTAATGTTTGATTATATTGCTGAAGAAGGCACTTCTAAGGTAATCGGTTTGCAAGTAAAACGTCAAAGGGCCTTTCCGGCAACTGCACTTTTTGATCTTACCCTCACGGTCAAAGAATTAAATTGCGGTTTTGAATTGCTGTGGGAATATAACACCAATCTATTTAACGAGAAAACTCTTCGAAAATTTATGAATTGGTATGAAAATATCTTTCATAACTCAATCAATGATCTAAAACAAAATGCTTCTAAGATCGATTTTTTAACACAAAAAGAAAAACAGTTACTAGAAGATTTCAATTCTACTGATATAACGATTCCCAATTCTTGTTTTATCCAAGAATTTGAAAAGAATATCAGTAAATTTTCTGATAAGATTGCGGCTACCAGTGGTGACAAAACCATAGATTACAAAACTCTCAATCAAAAAGCAAATATTTTAGCAAGGAAGCTCCTGGAACATAAAATCGGCATTAATGATAAAATTGGCGTTTTAATGCCCAGAGGCATTGATCTGATCATCTCAATTCTTGCGATATGGAAAGTACGAGCCGTTTATGTTCCTCTTGAACCGGATTTTCCAGATGATAGGATCCGGCAAATGTCAATGCAAGCAAATCTTTCATGTATAATTTCCAAAAATGAATATAGCAGAGAGAGGGTGATCACTGAGGTGCCTTTTTTGCATTTTGATAGCGTGCAAAAAAAGAAGGAAGCAGATATGGAAAATTTAAATATCCGCGGATCGATGAATGATCTTGTATATGTTATTTTTACCTCTGGATCGACAGGCAAACCCAAGGGGGTGATGATAGAACAGTTGGGGATGGTTAATCATTGCAATGAAATGATTAAATTTTTTCACCTTAAAGAAAATACCATTATGGCACAAACAGCCTCTCATTGTTTTGATATCTCTATATGGCAATTAGTTGCCCCTTTGCTAATTGGAGGCAAAATTATAATCTACTCGAAAGATCATCAGCTGAATCTAAAGGCACTCTTTGAGTCAATTATTGAAGATAAAATCACGATCGCTGAACTTGTTCCTTCGTATCTATTTGCTCTACTTGAACATATCAATCATCATGTCAATAACAATAGGCTTAATGATCTTTGCCACATGCTGACAACCGGCGAGGCTGCTTCTAATAAACTTGTTGAGAGTTGGTACGCTATTTATCCTGAAATCCCCCTTACCAATGCCTATGGGCCAGCGGAAGCATCTGATGACACCAATCTGTACACTTTGACAAAACAAGAAGCCATTCCCAATACGCCTATTCCCGTTGGTAAACCAATAGGAAATGTCAAGATTTACATTCTTGACTCATTTTTAAATAGGTGCCCTATCGGCATAAAAGGTGAAATTTATATCTCTGGAATTGCAGTCGGAAAAGGGTATATAAATGATCATGAAAAGACTAAGGCAGCATTTCTCACCAACCCTTTCTCTGGCAACAAAGAACGGATGTATAAAACAGGAGACATTGGAAGCTGGAATAGCGATGGAACTATCAACTTTTATGGTCGCACTGATTTTCAAGTAAAAATCAGAGGATATAGAATAGAGCTTGAAGAGATCGAGAACCAAATTGAAGATATCCCTTATGTCAGTCAGGCTGTAATTATTGTAAAAAACTTTGGTAACTCGAAGCAGTTATATGCATTCATTACTGGTCAGGGGCAGATCGAAGAGAATCCCATACGAAGTTCGCTTCAAGCCAAACTTCCGGCCTACATGATTCCCCAAAGAATAATTCAGTTGAATGAAATACCGCTAAATCATAATGGCAAGGCAGACCGAAAGTTATTATCTAAAATTGATATTGCTAATCACCAAGAGAAGCTTGATAAAGTTTTGTCTGAGAAACAACAAATTTTGCTTGAGACCTGGAAATCAATATTTAAAGATAACGAAATTACCATAAATGACAATTTTTTTGACCTCGGAGGAGACTCAATTTCCAGCATACAGATAATCTCAAGATTGTTATCTCAGGGCTACGAGCTAGATATTGAAAATTTTTTTGCACACCCGACAATATGCCAACTCGCCTCTTTTGTGATTAAAAAACAATACATTGGATCGATCCCCATTTCGGAAAAACCATTCTTTCTCACTCCAATTCAAAAATCTTTTCTAGAAAAGTCGCTCGGTAATCCAAATTGGTATAACCAGTGTGTAGTAATTGAAGGCAAGAAATGGAATACAGAGAAATTAAAAGAATCGCTTTTACACACACTTAAAGCGCATCCGGCATTTTCATTACGTTTTAATAATTTCGAACAGCAATATATAAAGTCTGTTGATTTTTCCAAATACATCTTTGAGTACTCGGCTGATGAACTTAACGATGAGCAGATTCTTTCAAACATGAATAAGATGATTAATATTAAAGAGGGTCCGATTATCGTGGCTACAATTTCAGATAAAGGAAACTCGGAATTTAAATTATTTATAGTGGCTCATCATTTGATAATAGACGCTTTTTCATGGAGCATATTCATAGACGATCTAGAAAAAAACTATCATAACGCCCTACTAGAAAATAATCATAACCAGAAAAGTCTCGGCTCAAATTTGCATGAATGGGCTACATACCTAGAAAAAAGATCTTTTAAGAAGATTGTTTCAAGCAGATTGCCATATTGGGAAAAAATTCTAAAAGACAATAAGATACCGATTTCATCTTCAATTCCGCAAAAAAACAACGGAAATCATCGAATAATTTCCTTAGGAGCAAATGCAAATTTTTCAAAAAAAATTGCTGACTTCATAGCAAACAATAGCTCACTAAAGCTAGAACATTTAGTTATATCAATTTTAACACGAGCTCTCTGTAAATGGCTCGCATCTGACGAAATTGCCGTTATGCTTGAACGGCATGGGCGCAGCCATGTTCCTAATAATTTCAATATTAGTCGAACAATTGGCTGGTTTACAGTCATTCATCCTTTTCTGGTTAAATTAAATATGGACGGAAATATAGCCCAAGCACATGCAATCGCTAAAGATCTTGAGAATTTGAAAGATGATGGAATTAGTTATGGCCTTCTGAAATATAGGGGCAGCATGAATAATCCGCTCAAAAAAATTCCAGAACCTGATATTGCGATAAACTTTCTTGGGGAGATGTGTAGGGCGAATTCAAACGGTTATTTTTCCAATTACAAGCTTATTCCAGACCAAACAGTTGATCCGCGACGCCAGTTAGAATATAAATTGGAAATAAATACTTATCTGGTAGAAGGCCGATTGGTTATTGAGTGTACCTATGACCAAGAATGCTTTCCGATATCTTTGATGAATCAATTGGTGGAGGAAATTGAAATAAACATCAAAAATCTGAGTGCCGAAATTGACAGTTCTAAAAGAGATAAAAAAATTGAGATGCCAACTTCCAGTTTTAGCAATGAGAGGTTGTCAGAAATTCAAAATAGGTTAGCCGGGACGATTAGCAATGGGTAAAATTAATTCTATAAAAATTGAAGCTGCCTATCCGTTATCCCCTGTTCAAAAAGGTATATTATTCCAATCAATTGCGAGCCCACAAGCACAGTTGTATGTGGAACAAATGGCAGTTAAAATCACAGGCAAACTAAATATTAGAGCATTTAAAGAGTCGTGGCGGCTATTGGTACAAAACAACCCTATTTTTCGTACCTTATTTGATTACAGAAACGGAAACGAACCACTCCAATTTGTAATTGATAATTTAAATGTGAACTTTATCTATAAGGATTTATCTAATTTAACTTCCAGAGAATTTGAAAGTTGTTGGCTGAATTATCAGACAAAGGACCGCTCGAGAGGCTTTGAACTCGAATTAAGAGCTCCCTACCGTTTGGCGATTTTTAAGATAAACGATTCAAACTTCCGATTTTTATTCAGTTATCATCACATATTACTTGACGGTGGCTCAATTCCAATCATCATACATGACATTGCTTACTACTACTCAGAAATTGTTGCTGGCAGGACCCCCAAAACCATCATGAATAAAACCTATAAAGAATATGTAATTTGGTTGTCAGGGCAAAATCAAAAGACCGCAAAAAAATTTTGGGAAGAATATTGTCAGAACTTTAGAGTGAACTTTAACAAAAAGGGAACCGAACTGAAAACAACTCTAAGTTCATCCAAATCTCTAACATTCGACCATAATATTTGTGACAGACTAAAAGTTATTAGTCGAACTAATAGCTTAACCCTGGCAAGTATATTAACTGGAATATGGGGTATTGTATATTGCTCATTTTGTAATCGTGATGAAACAATTCTTGGCATTCCAACTTCCGTTCAGCCACTAGATAAATCAGGGGGCGATTTTATCGGTGTATGCATAAATACCATTCCGCTAAAAGTCAGGCTTACTAATGTATCGTATTTAAAAGTGATTAGAAGAGTTCAGGAAGATTGGTATAAAACAAATCAATATAACCATTTGCCTTTAGGTGAAATTAAAAAATTATTTTCAGGTTACGATCTTAACGATCCTTTTGACTCTATCTTTGCTTTTTCATCACACAAACAGGATAACCATATTTTTAAAGGAGTGAACTGGGAATTACTAGACCACCTGGAATCAACACCATACCCTATCTCTACCGATCTTGTTTGGTCGGATAGTTCAATGCTATTAAAAATTACCTATCGGCCCGAGTTTTATAGCAGCGAAGAGATTGAAATTTTATTAGAAGACTTCAAGAAAAAACTAAATAATTTTTTGAATAATCCGGAAGAAAGTGTTGTGATTTACAAAATAAAGCGTCAAAATCTCTTACCCCAGTCAAAAAAGTATGACGATTCTGGGGTCAAACTCAAATATAATCCGATGATCTTGAATACATTAATCGGAGTTTGGAAAAATCTTTTTCCAGGTAATATCATCGATACTGATAGTAATTTTTTTGAACTCGGAGGAGATTCAATCACCTCGTTACGGTTAGTATCAAAACTTTTAACCCTTGGTATTAAAATAACTCCTCAAGACATTTTTGAATATCAAACTCCTGGAAAAATAGCCAGTAAAATATTCTCTGACCGCCTTAAGCCAGGCAAAAAAGCTGATATCAAAACAAAGAATAAAAAAACAATTCCGAAAGCAGTGATGGATTTTACTACGAGTCTATATGGTAGTCAGCTAGAAAAAGTACTTCCGGTTTCAAATGTGCAGAAAGGACTTCTCGAATCAGGCCAGAAAGAAGATCTATTTCATGACCAATCAACTTTTACTTACACGGGCAATCTGGATCACATGATTTTTGAATCGGCCTGGAACAATGTCATAAAACGGAATAGTTCACTCCGTGCATTCTTCTGTAAAGTTGAAAGAAATTGGTATCAATGCACTATTAAACATTCACACATTAGACTTGACTACATCGATATCTCTCAGAAGTCGACAAAAAATAAGGATACTTTTATCAAAAAAGCGATTCATGACGATCGCCTTAAATCTTTTTCTGTTGAAAATGGGCCATTGATTCGCATCTCTCTTTTTAAATTAGATAAAAAAGAATTTAAATTTTTTCTCCGATTTCATGTGCTTATAATGGATGGGTGGTGCTTTGCTTTTGTTTTAAAAGAGATTATGGACGAGTATGACGCACTGATGCGGAAGACTGAGTTCCATCCCGTAAAAAGGCCTTCATATGAGAAATATATCGAATGGCTAAGCACCAAAGATATATCAGAGGCAAAAAAATACTGGACAAAATACCTAAGCGGGACTAAGTCAGCCTTATCAATTCCGCGAGAAGTGACCAAAGATAATTCATTATCATATGATGTCAAAATGAACCTGATTGATCTGCCTGATCAGCTATTGATAAGGCTCGGCACCTTGGCAGCTAAACATAAGGTAACATTAAATACTTTATTTCAGACAGCCTGGGCTATTAATTTATGCCGCTTTAGACAGACAAAAGAGGTTGTGATAGGAATAACTGTCTCTCAGCGCCCAGCTGGTTTGAAAGGCTCGGAGGAAATTATTGGACTATTTTTTAATGATATTCCCTTAAGGTTTCAATTCAAAAATAACTATAATTTTTGGAAAGCAGCAAAAGCAATACAAAAAGATTTTCAAAACAGTAATGATTATCAATATCTGTCAGCCTACGAGGTTAAAAGAGAATTGGGGCTGAAACAAACTGAAGACTTATTCCAGACACTACTTGTATATGAAAATTACCCCAAACAGCAAGAAGATGCCCTAAAATCAAAACAGCAAAATTATTTTGTAAATACAGGTTATTGGCGAAGAGAGATGTCTGATATCGATCTAACAGTATATATTGAAACACGCACAAGCAACGGACACATAAAAGGGTGTTATCTCGACAAGCTAATATCTGACGATACAGCTTCGTCTGTCCTTAATGGTTTTTTAGCTGAGTTAAATAAAATTAAATAACATGATTAATATCGAAGTTTTAATAATAAGCTGGTCAGAGTCATACGCCCAACAAATTGACTCTGTTCAACTTCATTGTACAGATGAAGAAAAAGAGAGAGGAAAAAAATTTAAAAAAGAAACTGACAGGGCAGCTTACTTGCTTTGGTGCTCGTATATTAGAGAAGCCTGCTCTAAAATGATTGGGATATCACCTGCTTTGATTTCAATTTCTAGGGATAATTATGGCCGACCATTTTTAACCGACTACTCGAATAAAATTGATTTTAATATATCACATAGCGGATCAAAACTCGCAATTGGTATAAGTACCGACGGTAAAATAGGTGTTGACTTGGAAAAAATTATTCCGATAGACATTAGGGAAATTCAGAAATTTTTCACCCGCGAGGAAATGTCATATATTGATCATTCCAGAACCAATAAAACTCAGCGACTTTTTCAAGTCTGGACATCAATAGAGGCCTATTCAAAATTACTGGGTATCGGCCTTGATAAACAGATTAAAAAACGTATTTTTACACTATTAAATAAAGATCAGGCATTAATACAACATGCCGGATCGCCTATCTTCGTTAACTCTTTCAAGTGCAATAAATATATACTCTCAGTTGCTAGCAAAAATAGAAATTTTAAGGTAAATCTAAACAAAATTGACTTGGGCTGATTGTTCAGAAAAGGTTGGCTAAAACAGAGCCCAGCAAATCAAAAGCCTGTTTAAGCTCCTGCTCAGTTATTAATAATGACGGAGCGATTTTTAGATAATCACCGTTAATCCCAGAAGTTTGGATAATCAAACACTTCTCAAAAGCTCTCTTTTTAACTAAGGCGGCAATTTTTGAACTAGGTGTCTGTATGCCGCACGCCAGGCCAACAACACTGGTCTTAAGAACAATTGTTGGATATTCCTGATGTAATTGGCTCATCAAAGTTCGAAATAGTATGGATTTCGCCTGGACCTTCTCAAAAATTTTTTGATCACTGATCATTCGCACAACTTCACGGGCAATACTGATACCAAAAGCATTATTAGAAAAAGTTGAATCTAATCCAGATTTATCAGGGCCGATATTGTCAAAATATTCTTTTCGGGCAATTATGGCACTCAAGGGATAGTATCCACCAGCAAGTGATTTACCAAGTAAGACAATATCTGGTTGAAAATTATAACGCTCAAAAGAATAAAATGAACCGGTACGACCTATCCCGGCTTGAATCTCGTCTGCGATAATAATGATTTGGTGGTGGTTCGCTATTTCCTGTAATTTTTCGAAAAAATAACGCTCTGTTTCTCTAAAACCCGCTGCACCTTGCACTGGTTCGAGAATTATTGCACCAATTTTCTCCCTATATTTAAAAATAAGGTCTTCTAGTTGAGTTAGGGCTACATCAATTGAGGGTCCAATATTAATATCAGGGAAAGGCAAATGAAATATTTGCATATTTTGTATTGTATCGTAACTCTCATTAAAATATCCACGATCAGTTATACCGATTAATCCATTAATATACCCGTGAAATGCACCGTCAAAACTAATAACACCGTGTCTTTTAGTAAATATACGTGCCAACTTAATACTCACATCAACAGCTTTGGCACCTCCAACCGTATAGTATACTTGATAATCTTTGCCGGGAAACGGAAGATGATCTATTAATTCACCACTAAGATCATCTCGTTCACTTGTATTAAAAGCTGGGAAGTTATCCAGACGCTCGGCAGCCTTTTTAACCGCTTTAACTATAGTCGGGTTACAGTGGCCAAAATTAGTAGAACTATATGCCATCACAAGGTCAAGATAGGGCTTATCTTGACCGTCAAACCATATGTAACTTCCTTGTGCTTTTTTTACTAATAAGTTTGGGTTATAAATCCCAATTTCATCGGTTATTGGCAGCAGATTGTTCATTTTTATTTTTCCAATCTTTTTTAGATAAAACCGCTTCCCAACCGTCATATAATTTTCCATCAATAAAAGCGGCCGCAGGTTTAATGCCATATTCCTTAAAACCAAGTTTTTCAAACACTCGGCGGCTAGCAATATTAGGTTCAAAAATAATGGCAAATAAATATTCAAGATTAAGTTCAGAAAAGGCGTATTTAATCACACATTGTTCTACAATGGCTGCAATTCCATCGCCCCAATAATTTTTGTTCCCGATCATGATCCCAGTAAATGCGGTGGCTTCAGGAAATTGAATATCATGGAGCCAAACAGCACCCACGCAAACATCCTCTACGGTTATCTGCCACATGCACCATTGATTTGAAGACTGAAATTCTTTTAATCGTATATTTTCTTTGTTTTCATCTGTTTTTTCTGCATGAGGATCTAGCAATCGCATAACCTCAGCATCATTTAGCCAAGACACCAATAGAGCTGTGTTTTTTGTTTCAGGTTGAACTATAAAAATTTCCCGATTCTTTTTGTCTTTTCCGCAAAAGATTTTTTGTCCAAACATGTTAAACCTGATTAATTATTTTAGATTCATATTATCATTCAATAATTATTACTTCAATCATGACCATAAATTATTATCGATTTGAGCCTTTAAAAAATATGCGTCACCAGACAAAGAGATCTAAAATTTGTCAGATAGTTGTACTACCAAAAACAGGCAAGACCAGGCCTGCCTGCATGGTTTATAAGACGTGTTGTGCGAGTGAAAATAAAAAATTATATTCAGATACCAAAAAATCACTCTTCAAATTCTTCAGAGTGATTTTTTGGGTGAGTTTGCAATCCTTAAAGTTTCTTGTTCATCTTGATACTGTAGGGCACATATCCATTTTTGCTGTAGAAATTTATTGCGTTTTTATTGAAGTCGTAAACCAGAACCGTTAAGTCAGAGATTTTTTTTATTTTTGCCCATTTTTCTACCTCTTGTAATAGTTGTGAGCCGACACCCCGTCTAGCATGGTTTGGCAGGACCGATACTTCATCTACGGAAATTCTGTTGTAGCCCCGCGCTACCTCGTTGTCATCCTCTCGTTCAATTGTTGCGTAAAGAAAACCAACAATCTTGTTGTCAACTTCAGCTACCACGACAAGTGCATTTTGTTCATCCTCGATCATATTTAGAAAGGTACCCTTAGGAAGTACTCTTTTGGGGGTTTTTCTATAAGAATCTGGAATATTTCTGAAGTAGAGGTTGTAAGTTTCAAAATACAGAGAATTTACGGCCCCATAGTCCGCTTCGATCGCTTTTCTGATTTTTGTTCTGTTGTTCGTCATGTTTTTAATATTACACCATTTTCAACTTTTTAGGTGAAATAGCTGGGATGCTTGCTCTTCTTGAGCAAGCATCCCAGAGTTCGGACTGTGACACCGCGTTCAGCGATACTTCGGCGCCTTATAGCTATTGCCCTGGCCATGGCCCTTCGGCGCGCGCGGACCCTTGGGTGCCTTGGTCTGGTGCTGGTCGCGGTTACCCTTGAAACTGCCAGTTGACTGCTTCTTCGGCTTGTGTGCCAATTACTACACCCCCTTTAAGGAATCAAAATTTTATTCACGAACTCGTCAATGTCTCTCGGATTGGATTTTAGAGAATCATAACCAACCTTAAATGTTTTGTTCTGTTCTATCGTTTCCATATATATAACCGAGGATGGCTTTCTATTGTCGCCCGACCTCATAAAGCTATCGATGCAGTCAGACAAATTATCAAAATCTCCAAAATCGTCTACCCCATCAAGCAAATAGTATAGTTCTTTGACAATACTTTTTGGCGATTGATGGCTTTTTGCCCGCCTATCAATTTTTTCAGTTGGAATTCTTTCTGTCACGGCTTCTCCTTAGTGCATATTTGCGTCAGATCTTTTCGAGCAATTTTTGGAAATTGTCTTCGAGTAATGTTTTATCGCTTTCTGGTTGATATAATCATTTATATATGGACGCAGGTTTAATTAACAAATATGTCAATTTTAAAAATCCGGCAAAGATTCTGGACATTGGTTTTGGCTCCGGCAAAGATTCTGTTTATTTTGCACAAAACGGTTTTGACGTTGATGCTATTGATTTTGATGATGAAAAGATTTCTGTATTTAAGAAACGAATTGGACATTTGAAAAATATAAATATCATCTATGAAAACTTATTGGATTTTGAGTTTCCTCAAAACCATTATGACGTAATCCTTGCAAACCATGTTTTGGATTTTATTAGATATGCTGATTTTCAAAGGATTATTAGAAAAATTCATAATGCATTAAAGCTGGATGGCATTTTCTTTTTAGCAATTTTTAATATCTCTGATCCGTTTTTCAACAAATTGTCAGAAAAAAACTTACGAAGACCCGAAAATAATTCTTTTCTGATCAACGATCATGATGTCAGACACTTTTATACAAAATCGGATATTGAATTTATGAAAAAATTTTTTGAGATCGAATTTTTCGAAGAAGAAAGCGTCGATGATAATCATGGCCCGACTGGCAAACACCACCACAATTTTTTTCGAATTGTAGCAAAGAAAGTTGTCTAGTTTCCACCAAAAAATCACTCTGAAATTGTCGAAGAGTGATTTTTTGGGTGAGCCTTCAAGAAAAAGATACATTGGTGCGTCAAGTAACACTACTTGAAGGCCCGGATAATAAATCCCGGGACTTGTGTAGGGGAACATCATCAGGGAGCGCACATACTGAAATTCCCAAGGCCGTCAGGGCTAGCATTTGACGAGCCACTTGGATATTTTAGCAACACACAGGAAATATGTCAAAGGTCGAAGAGATCTTAAAATGGTTTAATTATCCCCATCTTGATGATTTTCTTGAACCAAAATGTATAATTTTGCGGGTTTCTTAAGATATCGTCTTTTAGAGCGCTTAATGAAATCCACTTCGTGGTCTCAATTTCAGCCGGATCCGGATGAATCGGCCCATTATACTTGCCAATAAATACAACATCGTATTCGTTTTCAATAAGCCCATCATCAAAATCAGCGCGGTAAATGAACGGCTTTATTTTCTTGACTGGGCAATCGAATCCCACCTCTTCATGTAATCTACGATGAACAGCTGAAATGTAACGCTCCCCTGGTCGTGGATGACTACAGACGGTATTCGACCACAGACCACCAGAGTGATATTTGCTTGAGTGCCTTTTTTGCAAGAGAAGCTCACCCTTATTGTTAAACACAAAAACCGAAAATGCGCGGTGGAGAAGGCCTTTTTTGTGAGCCTCAAGTTTCTCTTCCGTTCCTAGTTTTCGGTTTGATTTATTAACTAGAACAACTTGTTCCATAAATTTTGTAGTTAGAGATGAAAAATGAAAATTTAATAGTCTCGCTTGACCATGTAATCAGCAAGCTTGAGCATGAAATCTTTGCCTTCTTTTTCGAGTTTCATTGAGTTAAGAGCGTTTGTAGCTTTTTTGACTAAATCCGAAGCTAATTTTTTGGAGTAATCAAGTGAACCTGTTTGCTCAATTATTTTGCGGACAGATTCAAGACCGCGGATATTTACCCGTTTGTTGCCAAGGTTCAGAAGAATTTTGTCTCTCTGGCTTGGCGTTGCTTTCTCAAGTGCGTCAAGAATAAGTAAGGTTTTTTTGCCTTCTTTAAGATCTGAAGTAACCGGTTTACCGACTTTCTCTTCTGAGCCGAACATGCCCAAGATGTCATCCTGAATCTGAAAAGCAGTACCTAATGGATATGAATATCTTTCAAGTCTCTTTATTTCGCGGTCATTTGCACCAGCTAACATTGCCCCAAGCTTGATTGGCCCATCAAAGGTATAGGGTACGGTTTTTAGCTCATGGATCTGGATTGTATCTCCCTTTTTTACGTCATCACGAATTTCAGAAAAAATATCGAGCGCCTGACCCATACCTTCAACTGCATAAATTTTGTTAAGCTCTGCTAAAGCTCGAGATTTGAAATTGGCTGCAAATTTACAGTTCGAGATAATCTCATTACTCATCGCACAAGAAATATCACCGGCTAAAATTCCAAGAGCGCTGCCAAAATCTTTAGAATTGGTCTTTCCATTGAACTTATCTTCCGCGATCAAGCGATAGCTTTCATGAATAGTCATCCCGCCACGGCGCAACACATCATCATCCATTATGTCGTCATGGATAAGAAGATATGTTTCCGAAAGTTCCATCGACATCGCTGCTTTTATCGCCTCACGTTTGTTTTTTCCGCCATGGGCAATGTAGCTATAATACAAAAGAGCGGCTCGAATTCTCTTTCCGCCTCGGAGGGTCAGATCATAAATGTGATCCATCAGCTCTTTGGCGTAAGGAGAAATTTTTGCCGCCTCACTTACTTTTCCCTTTAGATATTTCTCAAGCTCTTTATCTAAAATTTTCTTGAATTTTGCTAGTTGTTCCTTGGCACCCATATTAGTCCTCAACGATTTTAACTAATACCTTGCGGTTTTCTCTGGGACCATCGAGCTCTATAAGTCCTATGTCTTGATATGTGCCGAGGTTTAGCTTTCCATTTTCTATATCGATAATGATATTTTGATTGGTGAGGACCTGACGAACATGGCTTGGACCATTGATATCATCAGTTTTGCATATTTTTTTCGGGTTATCTGTGCATCTATGTTTGTACTTGGTTCCGTCATCATCCACCATTTTAGTAAGCTGGTCGATGATATCCTCACAAAGGTGCGGCTCGCATGATTCCTGCATCATCAAACCTAAAGTAGTGTGGAGCGTATAAGCAAAAAGAGTACCATTTTTAATTCCGCTTTCTGTGACAACTTTTTCTATATCCTCCGTGACTGGAATAATTTCCGCTTTTTTGTTGGTAGTATACGAAAGAACCTTTTTCATTTTTCCCTTCTCCGTTCAATTTTAAATATAAAACAATCTTACTCGCATATATCAGTTTTTTCAAACATCAAAATATACCAGAAATATCTCATTTTGTCAATCTAGGGCTACTCTACTTTTTGAATTGGAACTTTTGAGGTAAAATGGAAGAAGAAAATTGGATGGGGATTTTGAATGTCAAAGGTTCTAAAAACAATTTGGAGTGAATTTATTTACGGAGGACACCTATTATCAATTGGCTCTGCAGGCATTGTATTTTCCGCTGCAAAACTTATTGGCAGCAGTTATGACTGGGCGATATTAATAGTGGTGTATTGCTTTTCCCAAGCGATTTATCTTTTTAATAGACTAGAAGAATTCGAAACGGATATAGAAACAAATCCCTCGAGAACAGAGCATATAAAGAATCGCCTCAAAAGCCTTAAAATCGAGATCTTGGCCTATTTAGTATTCGCATACGTCATTATGATTTACCAAAGAACATGGGGAGCGATATTTTTCAGCTTTATCCCATTGTTTATCGGATGGACGTACACAAAATATCTGAAAGATTTGACGTCTAAAATTATCGGCCTGAAAACAATAATCGTGTCAATCACATGGGCACTTTTATTACCATTTTATTATCTTTATTTTGAGATTTCTTCAAATCTAATGACTTTTCTGCTTGTTTTTCTGTTTATTTTGTTAAGGTGGGTTCTAAACACAAGCTTCTTTGACGTTAAAGACATTGCTGGCGACCAGAAAATTGGCCTAAAAACCTACCCTGTCTACTTTGGGATAAAAAGGTATATGTTATACGCAAAAATATTAAATTTCGTTTCTGTTGTCCCAATAGTAATTGGGGTTATCAATAGTATATTTCCGAAATGGGCACTAGTTTTTGTAATATTAATCCCTTTTATTCATGTTTGTCTAAATAATTCCCAAAAGTATCCCAAAAAAATGTCATATTATTATGTTTATGCAGATTCTGAGTTCATAGTTTGGGCACTTTTAGTCGTAATTGGCTTGAATTTAACACGCATATGAGCATAGACCTAATAAAATTATTATTTCTAATATTGGGAGCTGCCCTAACTTCGATTATCGCATTTTTCGTTTATCAGTCAGATCGTAAACGGACGCAAAACCGCTTTTTCGTAGCAATGTCGTTTTTTGGCATACTTTGGCTGTTATTCGCATATTTTTCGGTTGTGGACGCAGATCTAACAAGAGCAGCAATTTGGGCAAAATTGAATTTTGCATCTGTAACAATTTTTATCATTCTTTCATATTTTTTTGTAATTAATTTCTTTAAAAAGACTAAAACCACGAGAGCTGTCGATTATGCCATCGTGGCTTTTGGAACTGTATTATTATTTACTGTCACATTTTCTCGTCTGATAATTGACAGTACTAGCTCGGAAACATGGGGGAATCAAATCAATTATGGTCCTTTGTGGTTATGTTACGTACTTGCCATTAGCCTGATTGGCGGATATTCAGTATTTATTCTGCTCCAAAAATATAAGGATCTCGACACTGAAGGAAAAAGCAAATTAAAGTATTTTCTTGTTGGTGTATTTTTATTTTTTCTTGGCAACCTAATTTTTAACGCTTTGATAAATTTGATAGTCGATTCAAATAAATTTGACTCTTTCGGTGACTACTCAATCCTTATATTTCTGGGATTTACGGCGTACGCAATTATTAAAGACAAACTTTTTGATATCAAGTTGATTGCAACCCAAATTATTGTTATCGCGCTTTCGGTTTCATTATTGATTGAAGTATTTATTTCCAACACGCTGAGCGAAGGAGCGATAAAGGCTATTATTTGGGGATTGGCAACTTACGGTGGATATTTATTAATCAAGTCAGTTCAGGTTGAAATCAAGCAGCGGGAAGATTTGGCGGTTTTGGCAAAGAAACTTGAAAAGGCAAACGATGATCTTAAAAAAATGGATCAGCTCAAGGATGATTTTATATCGATGGCATCGCACGAGCTCAATACGCCTGTTTCAGCTATTAAGGGGTATATGTCCATGATCTTGGAGGAGGGGCTTGGCGGCAAAATCCCCGATCAGGTGCGAAGCTATCTCGAGAAGGTATATTCTTCTTCGCAAAGGTTGGCATCCATGATCAAGGATCTTCTCAATGTTTCACGTATTGAATCTGGCAGAATACACTTGATCTATGAGCAAAAGCCAATAGAAGAGCTGATAGACCAAGCCATTGGCGAGATTATGTCGAAGGCAAAAGAAGCCAATCATACCCTTGTGTTTAATAAACCAGAAAAGGCGTTGCCGCTTACCTGGTTTGATGTGACAAGAATTATGGAAATCCTCATCAATATTATTGGCAATTCAATCAAATATACTGATCCGGGTGGCAAGATCGAAGTTTCGGCATCAGCCGAGGACAAGCTTATCACTGTTGCGATCAAAGACAATGGCCGCGGTATCCCGAAAGAAAAGCAGGACCAGGTATTCTCCAAATTTACTCAGGTTGACGTACTTAAAGATGAGGTCAAAGGCACAGGCCTTGGCATGTACATTTCAAAAGAATTTATTAATCTCCACAAAGGCAAAATTTGGTTTGAGTCTGATGGCGAAAATAAAGGCACGACGTTTTACTTTTCACTGCCAATTTTGAAGGAGAAACCTCTCGACCCTCACGAAGGAGAAGGAGCCGTTTTGCACTAGCAAAACGGAATGACAAATTCCTAATATCAAATGTCTAATAAATTGGATATATTTCCGTATTAGTCCTAGGTAAATTGAACTAAGCTAGAACTTAGATGTCTTTCGATTGCACTCGGGATCAATGCCCCTGTCATTTAATGAAGTATTTGGGAATTATTAGCTTCTGTAAAAGATAATTCTGCCAAGTACTTGTGCCGAGCGAAGTCGAGGCATTGACATTATGTAAAGTATACTTTACATTTATAAAGAAGGTCAATTTGCCGGCCTGGCTCCTTACCAAGGAGTTGCCTACCCCCTCCGGGCGGCTCCTTGGTAAGGGGTCGGGTCACCATAATCCAAAGCAGATTGGCCTTCAGCCAAACACAACCCGACTAAAGAACCAAAGAACGCAAGAACAAGTATTCAACAAAGTGGTTCTTGGGTTCATTAGTCCATAAGTTCTTAAGTTTCTACGAAGGAGAAAAATGGGTAAAATTATCGGAATTGACTTGGGTACGACAAACTCTGCCGTTGCCGTAATGGAAGGCGGAGAAGCCAAAATTATTACGACTGCCGAAGGCGGGCGCACTTGTCCATCAATTGTCGCCGAGACTAAAAAAGGCGATCGCCTCGTTGGGCAACTGGCCAAAAGGCAGGCTGTGACCAATGCAGAAAACACGATTTTTTCAGTAAAGCGCTTCATCGGCCGCAATTTTGACGACAAGGAAGCACAGGCTGACCTTAAAAAAATGCCTTACAAAACAATGAAGGCCTCCGACGGTTCAATCCGCGTTGTCATGAATGGTAAGGAATATAGCCCGCAGGAAGTTTCAGCTTTTACCTTGCAAAAATTAAAGACAGATGCCGAAACATATCTTGGCGAGAAGGTCACAGACGCCGTAATCACCGTCCCAGCCTACTTCAATGATGCACAAAGACAGGCTACCAAGGATGCGGGCAAAATCGCTGGTCTTGACGTGAAACGAATTATCAACGAACCTACTGCCGCTTCGCTTGCTTATGGCCTCGATAAGAAAAAAAATGAAAAGATCGCAGTTTATGATCTCGGTGGTGGAACTTTTGATATTACCATCCTTGAGCTCGGCGATGGCGTTTTCGAAGTCAAGGCGACCAATGGTGACACTCATCTCGGTGGTGATGACTTCGATCAACGCATCATGGACTTTATTATCGATGAGTTCAAAAAGGATCAGGGGATCGATCTTCACTCAGACACGGCTGCGCTTCAGCGTATAAAAGAAGCCGCAGAAAAAGCCAAAATTGAGCTTTCTTCGACAACCGAAACTGAAATTAATCTGCCATTTATTACTGCCGATGCTTCCGGCCCGAAGCATCTGACGATGAATATTACCCGAGCCAAACTCGAAGATATCGTCGGCGAATTAATCGAAGCAACTCTTAAGCCATGTGAAACTGTGATGAAAGACGCCGGCGTTACCGCCAAGGATATCAATGAAGTGATTCTTGTGGGTGGTATGACCAGGATGCCTAAGGTTCGCGAAACAGTGAAAAAGTTTTTTGACAAAGAGCCAAACCATTCCGTAAACCCGGACGAGGCTGTGGCAATCGGCGCTGCAATTCAAGGTGGAATCTTGGGCGGTGAGGTTAAGGACCTTCTTCTTCTCGATGTCACTCCCCTATCTCTCGGAATTGAAACACTCGGTGGCGTGATGACCAAGCTTATAGACAAAAACACGACTATTCCGACTTCAAAATCACAGATTTTCTCAACAGCAGCAGACAACCAGACACAAGTTGATATCCATGTCCTTCAGGGCGAGCGCGAAATGGCTGCTGACAACCGCACGCTTGGCCGATTTGTCCTCGATGGCATTCCTCCAGCTCCACGAGGCATCCCGCAAGTTGAAGTCTCCTTTGACATTGATGCTAATGGCATAGTGAATGTGAAAGCAACGGATAAGGCCACTAACAAAGAGCAAAAAATTACAATCACCAGCTCCTCCGGCCTTTCCGACGAAGACATCGAGAAAATGAAGAAGGATGCTGAACTTCACGCCGAAGAAGACAAGAAGAAAAAAGAACTTATTGATGCCAGAAATATGGCTGACAGCTTGATTTTCACTGCCGAGAAGACTATCAAAGATGCCGGAGAAAAAGCTGACTCGAATCTAAAGAGCGACGTTGAGAGCAAGATTGAGGCCCTAAAGGGAGTAAAAGAGAGCGACAACACAGAAGAAATCAAGACTCAAACCGAATCACTATCAAAATCGCTTCAGGAACTGGGCGCAAAGATGTACGAACAGGCTGGACCGCAACAAGCCCCTGAAAAACCGGAAAATGAAAGTAAAGATGGTGCTAGCAAAGAGGAAAAGCCAGACGACAAGGGAGAAGAAAATAAATAAATTTTGGCGAATTGGCCCCGACCTTGCTGGTCGGGCCGATTCTTGATAGAATTGCAATAAGCTAACAGCGATAAGTTAAGGATGTAAGCTTATAGGAGGGGCAATGTTGGATATCTTCAAAAGGCCAATTACCGTCATTATCATTGTTGGGGCGATTGTGATCGCCCTTATCTGGTCATATGTTGACAAGAGAATTCAATCCAATAAGGAAGCTGCGGAAGCTAAAAAAATTACCGATGCCGCTCAGATCATTACCAATCTTACCAATATAGATCCCAAAGATTACGATGAATTAGTGAAGGCTGAATATCAGAAAGCAGTTACGAATGCGACAGCAGCTGATCCAAATAATGCATTTTCGGCGTTGGTGGTAGAATTGCCAGGCGACCTTGCCTTAAACTCGGGAAATGACAGATTTGTTTTTACTTCTCCGGACAATGCTGCAAATAACTGGACCATCACATTTTCTGAGCTTACCGGCAACTTTATTCGGGCAATAATTCCCAAAAGCGATTATTTAGGGGAACTGAAGCCGGTAAATACAAACCTATGGAAATTCCAATATGTGACGGCAATTCAAATTGCCGAACAAAATGGCGGAAAGACTTTTCGTGAAAACAATTCTTTGACCGGAGTTACACTTACCCTGAAGCACGGAGACCCGAATAATTGGCTGGCATGGACAGTCGAATACAACAGCAAGGATAATAAATTTGTAAAACAGGTTGATGCCAATTCCGGAAAAACGATTGATTCAATTTCAACTACCGGAGATCAAGCATCTTCTGTCCAGTAATTCAAATCTCAAATTTCAAATCTCAAAAATAAGGAATTAAATATTTAAATATTTGAGATGAAATTTTGACTTTTGAAATTTAAGTTTTGAGATATATCATGTCCAAGGATTACTATAAAATTCTAGGAGTGGACAAGAGGGCTTCCGCCGACGAAATCAAAAAAACATATCGGAAGCTTGCTTTGGAATGTCATCCGGATCGAGGCGGAGGAGACAAAGCGGAAGAGAAATTCAAAGAACTGAACGAAGCTTATCAAGTTCTTTCGGATTCACAGAAACGGGCACAATACGATCAATTTGGCTCAACATTCGCAGGCGGACAGGGCAGCGGTGGATTTGGCGGTTTCGATTTTGGCGGATTCCAAGGGCAAGATTTCGGTGGATTCGGTCCCGAAGGGGCCCACTTTGGGGGCTTTGGCGGCGGCGGGCTTGGCGATATATTTGATGATTTCTTTGGTGCTGCTTTTTCATCCGTGTCTGCTGAGATTGAGATTGGCCCCGCGCAAGCTGTTCTCGGTGAAAAAATTTCGATCAATGTTAGTGGTGAAAATATTGAACTAAATATCCCACCTGGCATTCAGGATGGAACTACTTTTCGGTTTCTTGGCAAGGGTCGCGCATACAACAAGTCGGGTAAGAAAGGCGATCTCAATGTGATAGTGCACATAAAAATGCCTCAAAGAATCACACCGGAGCAAAAGGAGCTATGGGAGAAGCTTAAGGAAGCCGAATCAAAGAAGAAATCTTGGTGGCAACGCTAGCTGCGCTACGCGCTAGTCTAAAGAGAAAAGATGAAAGTGTAAAGACAATTAATTTGTTTTTTTAAGCTTTTCTCTTTCCACTTTACACTTTCCACTAATTTATGCTGCCTCCGGCATTTGATCTTGCGATTCTAGAAATCTTAAATCATCTTCATCTGCGGCCGTGTCTTGACCCAGTGAACGCTCATTTTCAATCTTTCTTTGAAGAAAATGCTCGATTTCCCGCCGATCTTTGCCTTCTCGGAGAATTTTAATCATATTCTCCAGCGTTTGGATCTCGCTCTCGTTGATATGATACAGGCCGCCCTGTTCTCCATGAAGGGCTCGATCAACTTGCTGTTCACGATCGATTCTTCCCTTTACCCGTTCAATTTCGCTCTCGAGATCCGAGATTAGCCGGTTACAGATCGACCGCTCCCGATCCACAGTTTCTTCTTCTGGAGCGGCTTCTGTTTCAATCGCCATGATCCCTCCTTTTTCCTTATAATTTGTCAATTTTAGAACTGATTGAAGCAAAATAATCTTTGATATTTTGATAATTTAAGTTTTCTTTGACCTCATTCAGCAACACCCAAACAGGAATTTCGTCGGTTTCTTTTTCTCCAAGATCCACTTTCTCTGATCTAAAAAGAAACATTTTACAGGTGATTCCTTTCGGGTTCATTTTATTTACATACTCGAAATCGGGCAGATCAGTTCCATCAGACACTACAACCCCGGTTTCTTCAAATATCTCTCTGATAGCCGCTTTCTTTTCATCTTCTCCAGGCTCTAAGTGGCCTTTTGGAAATGAAAACTCATTGTTGTGACGCGGCCGCTGGATCATCAGAACATATTTTTTGCCTTGGCGCTCCAACACAACTATTCCGCCTGATTTTAGAGTGTGCCCTGCTGGATTTTTTACTTTATTTGGATGATTCAGCTCCGAAAGAATAACTTTTATTAATTCTTCTATACCTTTATTAGCTGCGGCAGAAATCGGAATAGCAACCACGCTAATTTCTTCAAATTGCCCGATTTTTGACTTGATGTTTTCTGAAGATTCAACATCGGTTTTATTTAATACAACAATTTCATTTTTGCTGCTTAAGTTTTTTGAAAATTCCTCAAGCTCCTTGCGAATTGTTTTGTAATCACGAATCACATCGTCACTCATCGAATCAATCACATGCACAAGCAAATTGGTGCGCTCGATATGTTTTAGGAATCGATCGCCAAGCCCACGTCCAGCCGATGCTCCTTCAATCAAGCCAGGGATGTCGGCGACAATAACATTGCGATCTATACCCTTAATAACCCCTAGATTCGGCGTAAGCGTAGTAAAGGGATAGTCGGCAACTTTCGGCCTAGCATTGGAAATAACCGATAAGAGAGTTGACTTACCAGCATTTGGAAGGCCGATGAGCCCTACATCTGCGATCATTTTAAGTTCCAGGTTTAAACGTTTTGATTCTCCGAATAAGCCCTTTTTTGACCATTTTGGAGCTTGTTTGATCGAGGTGGCAAAATGTACATTTCCCCAGCCGCCTTGCCCCCCACTTACTGCGACGTATGAACCGGCATCACCCGCTAGATCAGCTACCAATTTATCATCTTCAAATATTTGTGTGCCTAGGGGCACATTCAATTTAAGATCATCGCCGTTTTTGCCGTGCATTTTTTTACCCATTCCATTTTGGCCATTTTCCGCACTGAATTTTCTGATGCGGTTAAAATAAGACAGATCCGATGTGTGTGAATCGGCAGAGATGATGACACTGCCACCATTTCCTCCATCTCCCCCATCGGGCCCACCTTTTGGAACATATTTTTCATGGCGAAAAGAGGCAGACCCATCTCCGCCATTGCCGGCTTTCACATAAATTTTCGCTTCATCAAAAAACATGACTTTCACAGAATGGTTATCACAGAATTTCACAGAATTGATTGCAGCATGGATTCATGAGATTCACAGAAATGATATTTTTCTGTGTCTTTCTGTGTGATTTTTCTGTGCAGTAATTTCCTATTATTATATTCTATAATAACACAAAATCCCTCATGAAGCTAGGGATTTTTGCATTTATACTACAGACTAAGGACTACAAACTACGGACTAATATATGAATCCTCGAATCGCGCCTTCACCGGCAGATATTGTGCGGCGGCTGACTACACCCCATCCGGCATAATTCATCTCGGAAATCGTGAGTGAGTTTCCATTTACACTTTCGACATATGCAACATGTCCCCACCAAGATTCAGAGGTAACTACAATCGCGCCAACAGCCGGGGTTGAACCAGTAGACATTCCGCGTGATCGAGCCGAAGAAAGCCAGTTCTTGGCATTTCCCATGCTGGTCGGCATTGACCGGCGAGTTGCCACATAATATGTGCAGTATCCATAAGGATAGCCGTTGTTTCGGCTGCCGGCTGGATGGCTAATCGAGGTTGTTTTACTTCTGCTTGAGCTCGAGGAACGATTAACGGTGCTTCTGGAAGCTACGGCAAGCTTTGCCTGCTGAGCCGCATATGCGGAATCGGAAACCTCATAACCGGCTTGTGGAATTTTGATGGTTTGGCCAGGCTTAATAAGGTCGGAGCTACCCATATTGTTTACATATTTAATTGAAGCTAACCTAACACCAAATTTCCAGCCCAAACCAGTAAGTGTATCACCGGATCGAACGGTATATTGCACAGATCCACTTGAGTTATCAGGCAAAGGTTCTTCTCGAGCAGTGATATTGGTATCAACGGTGGTTTTTACTTCTGTAAACGATTGGCTTGATGCCAAATACGCTTTTTCCACATTGACATGCCCGTCTGGAATCAGCGGCGTATATTGATCTACAGAAGCAGCTACAGCGATTTCTTGCTCCGGTTCAGCAGGAACAAGGGAATCGGAATTTTTTGCCCTTGCTTGCACCACAAAGTTTGAACCAACCACGATTAGAGTAAGAGCAGTTACAACAGCGTGCGGAAGATATTCCGAAATTATTCCGGTTTTCTGCATTTTTTTGAAAGCAGAAATATTCTGCCCACAAAAAATAGCAGTAGCCTTGTAACCGGTCGCTGCTAGCTTTTTGGCTTTCGCCAATTCGTCAAAATATTTATTTAAATGGTTTTTAGTTTTGGAAAGTTTTAAAGTAAAATTTTTGATTTTTGAGTTTCCGCTACGTTTATGCGGCGGTTCTACGTCATCTTGTAAAATCATTGTGTTTTCCTACAACGTTAACCATTATATACAAGCCTCGAATTTTGTCAAGGCTTGAATAAAAAGTTCTATTATTTGTTGGCTAGCACAACAGAAATTGAGGAAGGAGAAACTGAATTTACCGTCACTCCCTGTGGAACTTTTATATCAGAAGCATTAATATCATAAGAATATGTGCCGGAGGGTTTGCCTGAAAAATCGATAGACAACGACACGTCACCCGCACCGAGATTATTGATCTCCGACTGAGGCCCAGAAACGACCGCATTTATTGCTTGGGGCGTAAAACTAAAATTCAGATTGTTTAAGTTTAAGGGAATAATTGTAACCGGCATTTGCCGTGTAATTATGTTTTCTGATGCAACAATATTTACCTTAACAGAGGCGACCTGTCCGGGATCAAGCGCGATTCCATCAGGAATCACAATACTTGCGGTTTTATCCGTTGACCCGTTAAGCCCGCTAACATCTATCAGGCTGGTCTCAAGAAAACTTAAGGCTAGAAGGGCAGACTCTGACCCCGTTACATCCACCGTGTTTGGGAGAACGCTCACCTTTGAGATATAAAAACCATCTTGCGGATTTCCGATAATTTTCGGCCTTATGCCTACGGTTTTATTGTTTCCAGCCCTTACCATAGACACGGAAACTTTGATATCCATCGGATTGAATACAACATTTGTAATTTCATTGCCCTGGTCGTCAAAAGCCTGGACTTTGATGGTTTTTTCAAAATTATTTGCTTCCCCAGAAAGCCCAATGACTACAACTCCCTCTGAGATCCCTTCTACAATGCTCTTCGGGCCAGAAACAACAACACTTTCGGGATCATAAGTAACATCACCCACAACCATGCCCTCGGCCGGAGAACCTTGAATTTTTCTATTTACATTGATGGTTTTATTGATGGATGGTTCTAGGCTGACCATAATTTTGTCGGGTGTTTTTTTGACAATTTGAACTCCCTCCACCGTGCTGATCACACTTATGGGTAGGTTGTATGTTCCCTCAGACAAGCCGGTTAAATCCACGGTGGCGCGGAAAGAATCAGCAGAAAGCTTGTTCCAAACAGCTGGTTCCGCAGATATTTGAATCTCAACTTCTTTTTCATCATATATGGGTATGAGCCCTGTCTGAATATTTTCGGCTTTGATCGAAATTTTTGAAGGAAATTTGCCGGTGGTGCTTTGTCCTGACGCAACATAAACCCACAGCACCAGCGCGGCAAGAATACATATTAGCTTCACCGGCCAATCTGATAGTATATACCTTTTGATAAATTTTCGAGGTTTGAATTTCATCTACTTTCCACTCCTCAGAAGTGATCTTAAACGATTTTCTAGCCGGTCGCTGCCGATTCTTCTCTCAATCGCCCCATCCGCAGCAAGTGAAACATTGCCAGTTTCCTCCGACACAATTACAGATACCGCATCAGAATTTTCGGTTATTCCAAGACCAGCCCGATGTCTTGTTCCCATTTTTGATGATGCCTCAAAATCGGATACTGGCAGGGTAACCGATGCGGCAACTATTTTCGATCCGGAAATTATGACGGCTCCATCGTGCAGCGGGGATCGAGGAAAAAATATCGAAAGGAGTAACTCGGCGGATACTACGGCATCTAGCTCGGCCCCTCGTTCAATATATTCCCGAAGACCGGTTTTGCGCTGAAAAACGATCAAAGCGCCAATTTTTTGTTTGGACAAAATATCTACCGCCGCAAGAACTTCGTTCACTACATTAAGCTGTGTACCGCGGCCAAAATCTTTGATAAATCTGGTCCGGCCAAGCCGCTCAAGGGCGTTTCGAAGCTCGGGCTGGAAAACAATTGGAATTGCAACAACAAGCATCGCCATAATATATTGGAGAATCCAATTTAATAGTACCAGATTCATTAATCTGCCAATCAACATAAGAGCTAGGAGAAAAAATAGGCCATAGAGGATTCTCATCGCTCGCGTTTCTCGCAGAAAAATATAAGCCCAATAAAAAAGAACCGTCACTATAAACACATCGAGAATTATGAGAGGCCACGAAGTAGCATGGAGGTTCTCAAAAAAATAACTAGCCTTTGATGTAACACTTAGGACTTGACCAGACATTGAATCCACTGAAAAATCCCTCTGTTGTAATAAATGAATACACTATCATTTTACCACAAGCAGAATTTGATGCAAAAAATACGGGTAGACCCCTTTCGTCGTAATTTTCAACGACTCATCAGAACACTTATGTGTTGAGGGGTGGACGAACAGCAAATGTCCGCCCCGGGCAGGCTTAGGCCTCCTCCATGACCTGAGCCAGAGTCAGAAACTCCTTGTCCCGACTAAACGACTCGAATCCCATCGGGACATCATTCTCCCGCCGCAGCTTAAGTACGCCGTGGCGTTCGAGAGCCACACCCATGGTGACGGCAAGGTCGCACAAGGCTACGGCATCTTCCCCCTTGCAAACCCCGAAGTCCACCATGAAGCTTCTCGTGACCAGCTCACACAGCGTGAAGCAGCACTCCGTGCTTGGCTGGCCCCACTCTTCCAGTGTCGGCCTCGGATGTTCTGCCGCCGCCTCCGGCTTTTGCACCTTGTGGCGTGCTGCAAAATCATCGAGGATTCCGACAATCTTCTCCCAGTCTGCCACATCTTCCGCACGGGAAGATTCTTTCAGTGGCAGAAGTGAGAGATAGATACTTGCCAGCAGCCCCTCGAACTCTTCATACCTGAAGTCGGTGTGGGGCATCGTCCCGACATTCAGTTGGGCTTCTTCGCCCATTGGGCACCACTCCTTTATCACTCGAGTTTCGCACTAGACAATACAAGATTTATCCTTTAATGTCAAGGATCAATCAGTAATTCAGACTAATAAAAAAGATCGAGAACTCGATCTTTTTTATTATTTCCGAAAAGATATTATTTGTTATTCTATCGTTCTGGGTTTTTCGATAGTTTTGAAAATGATAATTTTATCACCTACAGCAATCTTTGCTCCGGCATCCGCACCAAATCCAAACTCAATTCCGGCATCAACTTCTTTAACCTCGTCCTTTTCTCTTCGCAATGAGAGAATTTTTCCTCGCCACTTTTCATTGTCATTTTGGAAAACCTTGATTTCATTTCCAATGGCAGCTTTTCCACCATCAAGCCTTGCGCCAGCAACTACACCTTTCTTGTCATCACGGAATATTGCCAAAATCTCGCCGCCTCCAAGCTCATCTTCAATAATTTCTGGAGGAAGCATACCAGAAAGTGCCCCCTTAACATCTTCAATAAGTTTATAAATAACATCATACAGCTCTACTGGGATCTTTTCTTTTTCAGCAATTTTTAGAGCTGCCTGAAGCACTTTGACTCGAAAACCAATAATGATTGCTTTGGTCGCCTTAGCAAATGTAATATCTGATTCTGAAATCGTGCCAATTCCTTCGGATACGACATTCATTTTAATTTCTTGGGTATCGATTTCGTTAAATGACTTCTTGATTGCTTGTAGCGATCCGTTTACATCTGCCTTTAGAACAATGTTTAATTCCTTGGATTTTCCAGTGGCAATATCGTCCGCCACCTCCTCAATTCCAACTTTTTGTGCCGTAGCAACATGAGCAATACTTATGCTTTCTTTGATCTGCGATGCTGCTTCCCTTGCTTCTTTTTCATTGTCGTAAGCAATTAATTTGTCACCAAAAGTCGGCAATGATTTTAATCCGGCAACTCGGGCTGGAAAGCTTGGTGGAGCTGATTTGATTGGCCTTCCTTGATAATCTTCCAATATTCTAACCTTACCCCATGACGAGCCTATCTGGACGGGATCACCGACTTTCAAGGTACCATTTTCGATAAGCGCAAGCGCCAGTGCTCCGGCTCCTTTATGCATATGTGATTCGATAACCACTCCGACAGCCTTGTCAGAAGGATTAGCTTTTAGTTCCATAAGATCAGCTTGCAGTAAAATAAGCTCAAGTAAATTATCAATGCCAATGCCAGTTTTCGCTGAAACCTCTACCATCGGTGTTTTACCGCCCCATTCCTCTGGAACAAGTTCATATTCGGAGAGCTGTTGTTTAACTTTCATTACATCAGCATCAGGCAGGTCAATCTTATTGATGGCGACAATCACCGGCACATGATGAAGCTTGATTTGTTCGATCACTTCCTGCGTTTGCGGCATAACTCCGTCGTTGGCCGCAACAATAAGAACGACTATGTCCGTAATTGCCGCTCCATGGCTTCGAAGGGCCGAAAAGGCTGCATGTCCAGGAGTGTCAATAAATGTGATAGTGCGATTTTTAATGCCACTTTTTACCTTGTTTAGCGTGACTTGATAAGCAGAAATGTGCTGGGTAATTCCGCCTGATTCACCCTCGGCGACATGTGCCTCTCGGATTTTATCCAAAAGTGAAGTCTTGCCATGATCGACATGTCCCATAATAGTTACGACTGGTGGGCGAATTTCGGATCCCTCGGATGAGATTTCAATCTTTGCCTTTTCTTGCGATTCTACCGGGTTTTCTTCTTCCTTTTCCTTCACACTGATTCCAAGATCATCCGCAATGATAGCCGCTGTTTCAAAATCAATTGTTTGGTTAATATTGGCCAATATGCCGTTTTTCATCAGTTCAGAAATAATGCTAGTTACAGGCAAGCCGGTTACGACGGCAAAATCTTTAACCGTAATGACCGCAGGAATTAATATTTCTCCCCTACTCTCCCTAGTGGCTGTTTCCTGCATTTCAGGAATATTATTTTGGGTAGCAAAAGAGCGGCGATTCTGCGCCCGCTTTTTTTTGTCGCTCTTTTTTTGTGGATATCGTTTCTTTTGCATTTTTAAAAGCGAAAATTACCCTTTTACGCTCACTAAGAATAGCACACTTAACCACTCTTCGCAACGAAGAGCAAACACAACATGTTTAGATCCTAGTATCGAGTAAAATAATTAGATATTTGACACTAGTTATACAACCCTTTTTGCTTACCCCAGTAGTTTGGCTCATCATCCTTTTTTATTGAAGGAACCTTTTTGATCGTAAACCCAGCTTCAACTGATTTTTCCTCGTTTTTTTCTTCCCTTACTTTCACCTCTGCTGTTTCTTTGTAATTATGGATTTCTGGAATAATTGTTTTCGAAGAATTTGATTTTTCTTCTGGCTGTTTTGTTGATTTTGTCTCCGGCACTTTTGGCTCCTTGTAGGATTTAATCTTTAATTCCGCAGCCGGATCATTCTTTTCATCTTTTTCTGCAGCTCTTTTTTCAACACTTTGCGAATTGGCAACTTCTTTTGAAGAATTATTTTTCGACTCATCGGATGATTTTGTTTCTTCTTGTGGCTTAATATCTAATTTTGGCGGTTTTCCATTATCCAGCGGAAGCTGACTGCTATCTCCTTCGTCTTCATCATTCGGCAAAATCAGGGCAACAGACGCAACCTTATCTCCTCCCTTTAATCTCATGAGCGTAACGCCCTGAGTGTCTCGGCCCAAACGTTTAATATCTTTAAGTGCCATTCTTATAAACTGGCCTTTGTTTGAAGCAAGGACAACATCTCCTTCATCAGAATAGGTAATATGCATACCGATTACGTTACCAGTTTTCGGAGTGCAGTTAGCGGCTTTTATTCCCATTCCTCCGCGTTTCTGCAAGTGGAAATGTTTCAGCATTGTGCGTTTTCCAAATCCATTTTCAAGAACAATTAGCATATCCGGCCCAGTATATTTGGTGATTGTTTCGTCAAATATACCCGCAAATTTGCTATGAATAACATCCATCGACATCACATTATCGGAAGCCTTGAGCCTCACTCCGGTTACGCCGCTTGCAGATCGTCCCATTGGCCTGGCATCAGTTTCGTTATAGCAGATTGCAAGGCCTTTTTCAGAGACCTCGACAATCGTGTCGTTGCCAGAAGTTGCCTTAACCCATTTAAGCTCATCGCCAGATTTCAAGCCGATTGCAACAATGCCGGTTTTTCTTATATTGTCATACTTTTCAATTTCTGTACGCTTGATTTGGCCGTTTTTGGTCCCCATGACAAAGAATTTCATGCCGTCTTTTACTTGCGGGACAGTCAAAATTGAAGTTACTTTTTCAGTTGGACCAAGCTGGATTATGTTTACTACCGGTGTGCCTTTTGACTGGCGTGAAGTTGCCGGAAGTTCATAGACCTTACTCTTGAACACGCGCCCTTGGTTGGTAAAAAAGTATATATCATCATGAGTATATGAGCACACCAGATAATCAACAATATCCTCTTCCTTGGTCGTCATCCCAACTACACCAACACCGCCACGGACTTGTTTCCTGTACGTCCCAACCTCTTGGCGCTTAATGTAGTTGCCTCGGGAGAGAGAAACAATTACTTGTTCGTTCGGGATTAAATCTTCAGCAGAGAATGATCCGAGGGCATGCGGAACGACAACTGTTCTTCTGCCGTCGCCGTATTTTTCTTTAACTTCAGAAAGATCATCTTTGATAAGCCCAAGAATTTTTTCGGGATGAGCAAGAATATCCTCAAGATGAGCAATCCTCTTCATAATTTCGGCAAGCTCATCTTCGATTCTCTTTCTCTCAAGAGCTGCTAATGCCGAAAGCCTCATGTCCAGAATAGCGTCAGCTTGTTTTTCGGAAAGCTCAAACCTTTTTATCAAATTTATTTTTGCCGCATCACGGGTTTCGGATTCTTTTATTGTCTTGATAACCTCATCGATATTATCAAGAGCAATTTTCAAGCCTTCTAAAATATGAGCCCTATCTTTGGCACGATTAAGCTCATATTCACTGCGCCTAGTAATTACTTCTTTCCGGTGTTCAATATAATAACCAAGCACATCTTTGAGTGACATCACCCTTGGTTCAAGATCGGGAGTTAAGGCAAGCAAATTTACATGAAATGCCGTCTGCATGCTTGTAAGCTCAAATAGGCGGTTTAAAACCTTATTTGGATAAGCACTGCCCTTGAGCTCAACCACAACCCTGACCCCGCGGCGGTCTGATTCGTCTCGAAGGTCAGAAATTCCATCAATTTTTTTCAGCTTTACAAGTTCAGCAATTTTCTCGATCAAAGTTGCTTTATTTACCTGATATGGAATTTCCGTGATCACGATACGGAAGCCGCGCTTCGCTTCTTCGATCTCAGCTTTTGCCCGCATCATAATGCGGCCCTTGCCGGTCGCATATGCTGTTTTGATATCTTCAATATTGTAGATATTTCCGCCAGTTGGAAAATCTGGCCCTTTTATAAATTCCATGAGATCATCAACAGTTGCTTCAGAATTATCAATCAAATGTATGACACCATCACACAATTCTCCCAAATTGTGAGGTGGAATATTGGTTGCCATGCCAACGGCAATTCCCATGGAACCGTTCAACAATAGTTGCGGAATTCTTGCCGGTAATACCATTGGTTCCTGTGTCGAGCCATCATAGTTATCTTGCCAGTTGACGGTATCTTTATCGATATCAAGAAGCATTTCTTCTGCAATTGCGCTCATACGGCACTCAGTATATCGCATTGCAGCAGCAGAATCGCCATCCATAGAGCCAAAGTTTCCCTGGCCATCAATCATAGGATAACGCATTGAAAAATCTTGAGCTAAACGCACCAAGCTATCATAAACCGCTAAATCGCCGTGTGGATGAAAATTACCAAGTACCTCACCCACGACTTTTGCCGATTTGCGGTATTTCACATTGTGGCGAAGCCCCGTTGAATACATGGCATATAATACGCGGCGGTGAACCGGTTTCAGGCCATCGCGAACATCAGGCAGTGCCCGAGAAACAATAACACTCATAGCATAATCGAGATATGAGACTTGCATTTCTTCTATCAATGACCGCGGTTTTAAAAGGCCAAATTCACTCTTGATTTCTTCCTCGATTACTTCGTCAGGAATTGAATCAATGTTTTCAGCTTCATGAACTTCGCCGGTATCATCAGACATATGATGAACAGGTTCAATTTCTTCGGGCTCTTCTTCAGATTCTGCTATCGAGTTATCGTCTTGTCCGGTTTGGTCTTCAGAAACATCATTGTCGTTCTTGTTTTGGTCTTTCTCTTCGTCCATACTAGTTCCTTGTCATTTATGTTAAATATCCAAATTTTTAACCGTCTTCGCTTGAGTTTGAATAAATCTCTTGCGAGGAGGTACTTGATCACCCATTAGCATTGAAAATATTTCGTCTGCTTTTTCAGCGTCATCCAGTTTTACTTGCCACAGCATGCGGTTTTCAGGATTCATGGTTGTCTCCCAAAGCTGCCCGGGATTCATCTCACCCAAACCTTTGTAGCGCTGAATCGAGATACCCGTTACCTCTTCCTTGCCAGCTTTAATTTCACGGACCTTCGCATCTTTTTCATCGTCAGAATAGACCCAGTATTTATCTTTTCCCTTGATTATTGAATATAATGGTGGTTGGGCAATATAGATGTGCCCTCGTTCGATAAGATCTGGAAAATTTCTAAAGAAAAACGTAAGGAGAAGTGTACGGATATGCGCACCATCGACATCCGCATCAGTCATTATAATGACGCGGTCGTACCGAAGGCGCGAATAATCAACCTCCTCACCGATACCGATACCAAGTGCTACAATCAAGGCTTTGATTTCATCTGAAGAGAGCATCCTATCAAGCCTGGCCCGTTCAACGTTAAGAATTTTTCCCCGAAGGGGTAAAATCGCTTGAAATTCACGATCTCTGCCTTGTTTGGCTGACCCACCAGCAGAATCACCCTCAACTATGTATATTTCTGATCGTTTTGGATCTTTTGAAGAGCAATCCGCCAACTTCCCAGGGAGAGTCATTCCATCGAGCGCACCCTTACGAATAATAGTATCTCTGGCGGCACGGGCAGCAAGCCTGGCACGAGCTGAAATCGAACATTTTTCAATGATTTTTCTAGCTTCTGCAGGATGTTCTTCAAGATAATACCCCAACGATTCCGTGGCGACAGATTCTACAATAGTCCTAACCTCAGTATTGCCAAGCTTCGCTTTCGTCTGGCCTTCAAACTGTGGATCGGGCAATTTTACTGATAAAACAGCCGTCAATCCCTCTCGGACATCTTCACCAGAAAGGGCTGTTCCCTTAATCAAATTATTCTTTTTAGCATAATCATTAATTGCGCGAGTTAAGGCCGTCCTAAAACCGGTCAGATGTGTGCCGCCTTCTGCGGTATTAATATTATTAGCAAAAGTATAAGTATGTTCCTTAAAATCATCGGTGTAGGCAAGTGAAAGCTCAACAACAACATTATCGGATTCTTTCTCAATATAAATCGGCGGATCATTAAGCGGAGTTCGCGACTTATTGATATGGCGGACATAGGAAGAGATTCCACCCTCAAAATAAAAGGAATATTCTGGATTGTGGGCAACAATTGATTCCTTCTTCTCGTCCGCAGCCGAGCCACGGCCGGTTTTCATGTTTTGCTCGAAATCCTCTTTGTCCTCTTCGGTTTCGAATCCTTCCTCTGGCTCTTCCTCTTTTGCCTCTTCTTTCTGCGAAGGCTTATCGCGAAGATCTTTAACCGTAATCATAACCCCCTTAGTCAGATAAGCCTGTTGTCGGCTATGAGCCAAGATGGTAAGAAAATTAAAATTGATATTAGAAAATATCTCCGGATCAGGCAAAAATGTCACTTTGGTACCGGTATCCGATGCTTCGCCGATAACTTTGACTTCTTCTTTGGCAACTCCGCGTTCAAACTCTTGAAAATACAGCTTTCCGTCTTTTTTGACCTCCACTTTCACCCAGGTTGAAAGAGCATTAACGACGGAAACGCCCACCCCGTGCAATCCTCCGGATACTTTATATCCTCCATCGCCGAATTTACCTCCCGCATGAAGAACGGTAAGAACTGTTTCAAGAGCCGATTTACCGGTCGCTTTAACTTTGTCAACCGGAATGCCTCGGCCATTATCATCAACGGAAACCGAATTATCTTCATGAATAATAACTTCGATTTTATCGCAAAAACCGGCCATCGCCTCATCAATTGAGTTGTCAAGGACTTCCCAAACCAAGTGATGGAGGCCGTCGATTCCAGTGCCGCCAATATACATGCCCGGTCGTTTTCGGACCGGCGCAAGTCCTTCCAAAACAGTAATTTGAGATGCGTTATAAGAATCGGCTTGCTTGTTCTTATCTTTGTCTTCCGGCATCAAAACTCCTAATCTAACATTAAATTTCGAGAATAAATTTCAAACTAATCCAAAAACAATAACCGTTGCAATTAATTACTTAATGTTTGCAATTTTGGCTTTGAAATTTTGATTTTGAATTAATTATTACGTATATATTTTATCACTCGACTCCAGATTTGCCAAGCACAAAATGAATCTAAAATTCCAGAATTTACCCTCTGGAAGTAGCAAAAAGCATCACCAATTATTGTGTATAATTAGTAGGCCCATACTTGAGAATTGCTTGTTTAAAATATACTATTTCCGTTGCAATTTGATTGATATGTTTTTGTCAGAAATTAAGTCAAAATTAAAAGTTGCCGAATTTGTCTCCGCATTGTACTCTTGTAGATTTATCGGTACTAAATTTTCTGGAAAATGTAGCGTATAAGTAATTCTGTCGGCGTTTGCACCTGGCTGGCGTTGAAAAACAGCGGAGTAAATCAATCCATTTTGGTCAAAGTTATTTATTGGAAAAGAATAATTGATGGTAGCCTTACTTTCCTCTTTTGGTTTGGTGTTGATCCAAAAAACCATTTCGGGATTACCCGCCTCTTCGCTTGCCCAATAGGGCTGGCCATTTTTATAGCCAGAATTGCTATTTTGCTCAAAGTTACCGACAACCGGATCAAAATTTGTAACTTTCGAATTTGCTGGCAAAAGAACCCGTAAAAGGTTGATGTTGTATCCGTCTGGCCATTCATTCGATCCGTTATGAATGCGATTGATGATAAGAGAATTGTTTACTATTCCATCGCTACCAATAGTGGAATCTAATGATAAATTTTCCAAAATGTTTGAGCTTGATTTGAACCCATTCAAATTTGAATTATTAACATATAAATAATCGTTTCCCGTATTCAAGACCTTTCCGGCGATATTGTATTTTTCCAAGTCAGCCTCAATGTCTTTGTCAAAAGCGTAGAACATCATGTGCTTCTGGCTGAAAGAATCCGAGAACGTTTTAAATAAGTTTACAATTTCTGTTTTGTCGGAAAGTTTGGAAATCAAACGATCGACTACAGCCGGCATCATATCCGCAAGCATTTTTTTGGGCTCATTTTCCTCTAGTGCACCCGATTTGTTGAAATAATCTTGGTGTACTTCTTTTTCTGTTTCCATTTCAAAATTATTTGCATCAATTATTTTCTCATAAGCCGGCAAATCAACCGGGCCAATTAATCGTAATATATCCACGAAAGCAGATGTGTCCAATTCAAACACTCCATCAATCTTCTGTCCTGTTTCAGCTTCATAAAACCATTTAATTTTCTCAAATGCCTCGGGTCCGTCAACAGCCCATCCGGAATCCTTTAGTGCCCATGTCCCATCTCTGACAACCCACGAAAGATCATCCGGCGGTGCAATTTTTGTTGTGGCCTCAAATGCATGATCGATTTTGTAAATATTCGTGCCAAAATCAATTCCATTGAACTTGCCATTTTCAAAATGTGCTACCCCAAAAGAACCAAAGGACCCGCCACTTCCACCCCTAAGTTCCGCATTGTTTTGAAAAATTATCAGAAAATCACGTTTTTGCCCATCTTTTGCCGAAATCCAAGGCAAGTCTGTAGAAACAAGTTTTTGAGAAGATTCGATCGACTTTTTTGCCGAGGAAATTGCCGCTCGGGCTTTTTCTATACTATTTTTGAAGGATCCTAGCTGACCAAGATTTATTCTATTTAAAATTTTTTCACAATCCGATAATCTATCGGACGAATCTGAAATGGTTTTTGAAAATGCTTCTGACACAGCGGCAATATCAACAGCAAAATTGACGTTTTTGTCCTTTTTATCTTTAGCAAACTCTTCGGAAATTATTGCTTCCAAACTTTTTTGCGAGTCGGTAAGCGTATTTAAAATAATATTTGCTGCATCGAGCGTCATTTCCAAATTAACCGTGTCGGAATGTTTGTTGGAGATCAAACTTAAATAACTTAAATCCTGCCCCCAAGATTGGAGATTGAGTTTTATTTCAGAAATATTTGCTCTGGCTTTTTCAGCTTCGGACAGCGCCTGATCGATTTCGCCCTTGTTTAAGCTGGAAAACGCATTGTCTAAATAAATTTTAGTGTTTTCAACTAAGATTTCTACTTTACTTTTAGCATCAAATGCTCGGGCAAGTGAAAAAGCTAAAAGAGATGTTAAAATTGCTACAGCAATACTTCCTCGTGCAATCGCCATTTTCAGTTTATCGCTCAGAATTGGCTTCTTTTCAAAATTTTCGGAACCATGCCAAAAACCATCATCGTAGCCGTCTCTATTTTCGTAAGATACGGCAATCGGTTTTTTTCTATTAGTCCTGATTTTGATGTCGTGAATTTTCCTCACACCCCTCGCCTCATATTAGTTTCTGACTTTTAGTTTTTGGCAACTCATTTTGAATTAGTATTAGTATAGCTAGAAACTAATTTATCAATCGTTGTCTTGAATTCGTTCCTGAATCTTTCCGATGAGAATTTTTCGGCATGCTTCCTGATTTTTGTAGTATCGTATTTCTTTGGGTCAAATGCTTTGACTGCAGCAATTAATGAGTCTGTTGTTTGTTCGGTAAAAAATTCGCCTGTTACACCGGGCACGATTGTTTCCGCTGCACCGCCAATCCCATAAGCAATCACAGGCCGGCCGGATGCCATCGCCTCTACTGGCACGATTCCAAAATCTTCTTCGGCCGCGAAAATGAACGCTTTCGCTTCACAATAGTATTTTTTGATCTCATCATCACTCAAAAAACCCAGAAACTCAATATTTTTATTTGCCTTTTTTGCCAACGCTTCCTTCTCTGGCCCGCGGCCGATAACCTTGAGCGGAAGCCCCAACTTATTGAAAGCATCAATAACAAGATCACATCGTTTGTACCCGACAAGCCTGGAAACAAACAGGAAATAGTCTCCGGTTTTGCCATTTTTGTCTGGTGAAAATTTTTCAACATCAACCGGCGGATATACGACCACACTATCTCGATGGTAAAATTTTTTGATTCTTTTAGCTACATAATGTGAATTTGCAATGTAATAATCGACTCGTTCAGCAGCGGCGATGTCCCAGATTCTATTTTTGTGCGCCACTTTTTTCCGAAGACCCGACAGGAACCCTTTACTAGCCCTGGGATCTACCTGTGGTTCCCACAAATACCGAGATGGCGTATGACAATAGCATATGTGTACGGTATTCGGCTTTGTAATTATGCCCTTTGAGGGAAAACTCGTGGATGAAACCACAACATCGTACTTGGAAAAATCAAAGGACTCAAATGCAAGTGGGGTGTATGGGATCAGAAGTTCTCTTTTTGATTTAAAAAACGGCCAATTATTTAAATAGCTGGTTTTGATATCAAATTTTGCAAATTCTTTGGCACCAACCGGATCAAATACCGAAGTATATATCGGAGCGTCAGGATAAATCTTTTTGACCTCAAAAAGAACTCTTTCTGCTCCAGCCATATTTGTGAGCCAATCATGGACGAGTGTGATATTCATACTTTCCGCCGAATATTTCATAAATTATTAAACCGATCGTTTTAATCACAATTTTCATATCAAACCACAAGCTCCAATTTTCAATATAGAACATGTCATATCTCACCCTCTCCGGAATAGAGGTGTCTCCTTTTAAACCATTGACTTGCGCCCAACCGGTAAGGCCTGATTTGACCCTGTGTCGCTTATAATATTCAGGAATTTCTCTCTCAAATTTTTCTACAAAGGTTGGTTGTTCCGGACGAGGCCCAACAAAACTCATATTACCTATCAATATATTCCAAAACTGGGGCAATTCATCAATGTTTGTCTTCCGAATTATTTTACCAAGAGGAGTAATTCTGTTCTTTTCATCTTCGGCCGTAGTCCATTTGGCGCCGCCATCTTTAAAATCACATTTATCAATGTACATCGATCTGAATTTATAAACTTTGAATTTTTTTCCATCGCGGCCAATACGATCATGAGAATAAAAGATTGGACCCCTTGAGGTCAGTTTTTCCAACAGCACAATTATTAGCAAAATCGGGGACAAAACGATAAGTAATAAAGCAGAAAAGATAATGTCACAGATTCGCTTAATGATTCTACCCCAGCCGTCCAGAGCAATCGTTTGGACATCAAGAAGTGGCATCGACCCGATTGTGTCGTTTTTGACGCTTATGGTCATTGCGCCAAATATTGAGGGAACAAAGCTCAAAGCTATAGACCTATCGCTGCAAGTTTCTATAATTTGCGCGATTTTAGTTTGTGAGAGTTTAGATTCCGATGCGATGACTTGGTCGATTTGTTTTTCAGAAATAATTTTTGAGAGCTCAGACAGATTGCCAAGATATTTCAGGGCCTCACCAGATCTTTCATCGTCTGATGCAACCCCAGCCACCCGCATACCTAAGGAAGGATTTTTTCTGATTTCATTTGCCACAAACGAAGTGACATTATCTGCACCAATTAAAAGTATATTCCGGCGCCCGATTCCAAATTTTAAAAGATAAATTTGAAGCTGGTCTAGAAGCATTCTGCCAAATGAAATCAAAATTATGCTAAATGCCCAAGTTAAAAGCAAAATTATTCTTGAAAAAAATGTGGTTTTCGAAAAAAACAAAATCATGGTCAAAATAAGTATAACCACAGAACTTGAAATAAAAATTTTGAATAAATCGGAAAACGGGTTTCGGTCTGCTCTTTTTCTATACAAACCAAAGGCGGCAAAAATAATTATCCAAATGGGAATGAGATAGAGTGCATACTGAAGGTATTGCCAAAATCCATTGCGATTAAACGTTTCGCCAATTTCAAGGTTTATTCGAAGCAAGTAAGAAAATGCAAAACCAGCGATTATCATCGCGATATCCAAGGGAAGCAAAACGAATATAAAAAATAATTCGGCTTTCTTCATAAATGTAACTTGATTCTAGCTTATATGATACCATTATTCAATAATTCGCCGATAATTGGACGATCGTCGATATTTCGACGATAGCTGAAATGAAAAAAGCTCGCGTCTCACAACTTTTTCATTAGGCTGAAATGAAAAAAGCCTTATTCAGGCTTTTTTCACTATCAAAAACAAAAATTAAAAGAGTCTTTGATTAGGCGGCTTTTCCGATTCGGAAAACCTTAGTACCACATGCTGGGCAGACGCCTCTTGTTGCTGGCTTGCCATTCTTCATGGTAATTTGCTCAGCTGACTGCATCTCAACCTTTTTGCGGCATTTAACGCAATATGCTTGTGCCATTTTCTTCACCTCCTTCCGTGTGGGATTTTTACTTATCTTACGTACATAAACCATTGTATTAGGCGTGGATCACGCTTGTCAAGCACTTTTTCAAAAGAAAATTTTACTTTTTTGCCACAGAAATATTCCAAGATATAATATTGGCTCTCATATTGGCTAATTACGATTAAGATATAAAATGCATATAGCTACAATAAATTTACTACCATTGTTGTTCCCGACAGAAAAACAAAAATGCAGCAAGAGCCGCATTCTTGAATGTTGCACAATATTCTGTCTATTTCTGATTATATCCGACAATATTTGCCAGTTCCTGCAAAGATTTATCACCGGAATATTTTGTTCCGTTGTAAATCCAGGTCGGGTATCCCTCTATGCCCTTGGCGACACATTCGTCTGGATTTGCATCCGGTCCTGAAGCATCACACTCTACATAATCAACATATTTAAAGGCATCTCCGAATATTTCCTTCTGGCTTTTGCAATGAGGGCACCAATATGCCCCATACATTACCATTCCTTGAGCTGTCATGTATTTTGCAAGTCCAGTGGCGAAATCCTGATCCTCTGTGGTCACCCCTGCTACATTACCTTCGCCGGAATTGTCCGAATTTGCTTGTTCGCTGCTAGATTTTTTATTGGAATAAAACAAAATAACCAACCCAATTATTACAATAATCACTGCGATAAATACGAATAGATATAGTGGTTTGTTTTTCATATTCTCCCTTTCTGAATAAAATTTATATGCTGCTACCCAAAACTATATCGCTGGTTTCAACAAATGTAAATACGCCATTTCGGTATCTATAAGTGGTGCGCAAAGCGTCGGATAACGGATCAAGTTCATAATTTCTATTATCAACATGAATCAAGTTTAAATCATGGTTAATAGCAAAATTCGGCTCATCCGACACCATATTTGCGGTTTCCCCACTCTCAGTTTTGAATTTAACCACATCAATTTTTCTGTCTTTATATGCCACAAATTGAATATTTTGGCTATGAGCGCCAACATTTCCAATCAGGCACAATAAGTTATCGTCGGAAAAATTATACGACACTGGATCACAAAATTTCACCTCATCCTGAAAACCGCTTAGTGAAACTGACTGAGCAAGAAACCATGATTTCGAAATGGTAAGAATAAATATCGTATTGTCGCCCTCTTTGTAGCTTTTCAAGCTGACCGATTCATCTTTCTTGTCTTGATCCAGGTTAAGATGGATAATCTTTTCTGAAACGATATCTCCCTTTGGTACATTTCTGGAAAGATCGCCCCTGAAAATAAAAACTAGCGAGGCTACCCCCGCCAAACATATGATAAACGCCAATAAATATATTTTTCTATTCAAAATTGCCCTTCCAAAATTACAACTCCCGCTGCTTCCCCCATATTGTTTTCGCGATATACATATATATGATCATAACTACTCATGTCTTCACCCTTGCGATATTCTAGGTAGTACGTGCCACCATCATCATCCAATTTTCCAAGAAACAAAGGTTCGGACGATTCATTGGCTGATTTGTATGCCCATCCTTCATATGACCACCCTTGTTCTAAATTTGGCAACTGGGCATTGATAGTCAGTATAAACTCACTGTTTGCATAAACCCTTCCAGATATTCCACTCGCTTCAGTCCCCACCGCTTTTAGATTTATTTTTTGGGGAGAAGGAGCTACATTTGTTTGGTCTTCGTCTTTCGAATTATCTTCGTCTGATGAAACTGGACCATTTGACACTAGGGATCTCTCATTTGAAGTCTTCTGGTCATAAAGATATAGCCCACCCCCCAAAAGGAGTGCGATTATTGCGACTGCGAGAGCAATATTTGATGATTTCATTTTAACCACACTGATTTTTAATCTAGCCAGATAACGATTGATGAATTTTATTTGTGATAATTTTTATTTAATCATCGATCTTAAGACTCTTCAGTGAGGGAATCTGAGACAAAAATACTATTTATTATCTTTATCTTCTTCGTTTTTCTCAGCGCTAACAATAATTTTCTTGTCCTTTTTGAGGAGGATTGAAATTCCAAGAAGAATTATGAATGCCGGCCATACGATATTCCAGACCTCACCAGTAACATATCCAAGGTTTTGCAGAAGAAAAACAACTCCAACAACGATAAGCACAATTCCGAACCACATATTCGCTCCTTCCGGGTAGTGAAAATTTGACCGCCGCATACGGCTAACTACCCACTATTTTATTATTAAAAATTGTCAAACTTCTGCTAACAGGCTTTTGCCTTCAACATGCTTCAGCTACATAATAGAATATATTCTCAATTATTAAAAGTTATTTTCTCATAAACAGCTCTTGTAGCTTCAACATCACGCTTACAATACTCAATAATTTCATCGCCCTTACCAGAGAGGAAATAATCATAAACTTTTCCGCCATCAATCCCCTGCTCTTTCGGCGAAGCAATTCCCAAGATTAAGCTTAGCTTGTGCAGACTTGTGCATCCATTGCTCCATTTTTCCCACTCCTTCATCGTGTCAAAGATCGGATTATTGCGATAACGGGCAAACGACAAATCCTTAGATGGTTTCACGCCAAGAATGATCGAGCGCTTATAAATAAACCTCAAATCAAAGTCTATAATGTTGTGCCCGATGAATAAATCAGCATTCTTTGCAAGTTCCCAGAACTTAATAAGAATTTCCCTTTCTTCGCCAGAAACACAATCCGTCGGTTTGTCATCGGTGGCATAACCGATGCAAAAAATTCTGCCAAACTCTCCCGAAAGTGAAGTTAAGCGAAAATAATCATCAAATGATATTTTTTCTTTTGTTGATTTTCTGCTCGTTTCTTCCCAAAGTTTTTTGAGAAGTTCTAATTTATCGCCGGCTGCCGGCAAAGTCTCGATGTCCAAAAATAGTTTCAAAAGGCACCTTTCTTGTCTATTATGTAATATGTAACAACTAAAAACGAATAACCATCCGAAAATCAGTTTTGTTGATTAGTTATCAGTTTTGTTATGTTTATATTAATATAGCGCAATTTTTCTGCGATTGTAATATTATGTGTATATCCTGGTCTTTACTTAATAGTTATTAGTTTTAAGTTTCATTATGAAAACCGAATCTAAACAATTTTTGTTAAAAATCGCTCGAAAATCGCTCGAGAATTACTTTAGGGGCAAAGGAAAATTGAAAGTTGATGAATCTAATGCTCCGGCCGAAACAAATAAACTAGGAGCAACATTTGTTACGTTAACAAAAGATGGCGAATTGCGTGGCTGCATCGGTTCACTGATCGCGAAGAAAAAAATATATGAGGACGTAATTAATAATTCACTCAATGCCGCTTTTTCCGATCATAGGTTTCCACAGCTTGCTGAGTCCGAACTTAATGAGATTAAAATTGAAATTTCGGTCTTGGGTGAGGCAAAACACATGCAAATCAAATCGCCTAAAACGTTTTTGGAAGAAATCGAAAGGAATAAGCCAGGTTTGATCCTACAGGTTGGAATGAACCAAGCAACTTATCTACCCCAGGTCTGGGAAGATTTACCGGAACCAAATGAATTTATGTCGACCCTCTCCCAAAAAGCTGGCCTTCTGGCTGATGCGTGGGCTCGTCCGGATGCCGAAATCTTTACATATAATGTCGATGATATTCAAGAGTAGTAAAAGATTTGAGATGCCAATTATTTTTCCCAAATCGAGATCGTAATACATGTGCCGGCAAGAAAAAGCCAAGCCGGGATTATATATAGTACCCAGTACGTCCCTTGAACGATCGAAGTTGCAAGAACAAGAGCAAATAATACTCCGTAGGCAATGGCGCCTGCTTTTTTTGAAAACAATGCAACAATCAAGCCCGCAAGAAATAAAATTGTTGGAATAATTACAAGTCCGGAAAAAGCCGCATCATGGGTAGCCACATAAGATGCAATTACATACCAAATAGATACGGCAACAAGTAACGCACCGAGAAAAATGCCGAGCCAAAAAATTATCCCCTTTTTGCCTTTCACATTTTTTGAAGGCATATTACTCCTTCGTGTAGATTGCCCAAACGCCGAAGACCACCGCCACTATCAACCATGAAGAGGCTGATAGCCAGACTCCGACTCCAAGCGCATCTAGAAGCGCTAAAACCGCAGCGATTACCGACAGCACGATAGCTGTCATTGAAAGTCCTTTGCTTTTCACATTTCCTCCCTTTCCGCCAGCTGGCGGATTAACATAACTATCTACATTATATCAAATTCCTGCAATAATTTCTTTGGCGGTATCGAGACTTGCTCCTTTGCGAAGTATGGATTTTGTTTCCAGATCGATCAATGTAGACGGAATCTTGATCGTGCAATCGCCCGATACGATAAAATCTACCAGTAATTTCAAGTCATCACTTCGAACTATATCCGGGTCACCAGAAATATTCGCGGACGTTGTGATTATCGGTTCACCCAATTCCTCAATAATTTTTATGATAAGATCATATTTTGGTATTCTTACACCAACCTTACCAAACCCCGCTGTGATTTTCTCACTAACCAAATCGTTTTTTGGAAGGAGAAATGTGTATGGCCCAGGCAGATATTTACGTAAGATTTTCTCATACTCTTCCGGCAATTTAACATACTTCTTAATCATTTCAACAGACGAAAACGCCAAAGACATCGGCTTTGAAAAATCTCTCCCTTTCAATTCAAAAACTTTATCGACGGCGTCTAAGTTGGAAACCACACAGCCTATGCCATATGTTGTATCCGTCGGATATCCGATAACTCCACCAGAACGAAGTGACTGAACGGCTTTTTTGATAATTACAGCGTCTTTCATTGTTTATTTGTAGCAATTTCACCGCGGTCGCGGAAGAATTACTACATTTTTCATAATTATTTAGTTAGGTCTATCTTTATAGAATCATCTGCAATTTTTAATGAGTTAAATTCTTCATCGTCAGGGAAAATGGCTTTGATCCTAGCTAATTTTGTACTCCCGGTGTCAAGGGCTGGTTTTACATTTGTCGAGGTGAATGGGGAAAATTTCAATGTCATACTTGATTCATCTATGTCTCCAGAAATTATAAGCCCTTGCTGGGTTTCGGGCGAAAAAAATTGATCAAAGACAAAATTTCCGAGAGAGTAAATTATCGGTCGGTTATTATAGACTTGTACATCTTGTACAACATGCGGATGCCCCCCGATAACCATTGTTGCTCCGGCATCAATCCAGGATTTGGCCATGTTTTCTTGTGTTTTATTGTGAATACTTTGATATTCGACCCCCCAATGCGGGATGATAATTACGCGCTCGCCCTTTATAACTTCGGCTTTGATTGAATTTACAATTTCAGAATTATCCAAACCGACTAGAATGTCGGCTGTAATAATTGCGATTGGAATTTTAGTCTCAAGCTCGACAATATTTGTGGAGTCAAAATCATTTTGGCTGCCGGAATACTTTATTTCAGACTCAGAGAGAACTTTTTTTGTGTTAGCAAACCCATTTGTGCCAGCATTCATCGTGTGGTTGTTGGAAAGCGAAACAATATTCAAACCAAGATATTTTAGCGTATCGATAGTTTCAGGCGGAAAGTTAAAATTCATGCTGCCGGAAAGATAATCATCGTTGATTTCGCCTGCCGAGATCGGCCCCTCCAGATTTGCAAATGCGATGTCGGAATTTTTAAAAATCGCAATATCTAAATTATCAAAAATCCGGTTTAAACCGATATCCTTGTATTTGTGCCAGACATTCCGGTCGAACATCAAGTCGCCACCAAAAGCAAAGGTGGTCTTGGCAATCTCCGCAGGTTTTGATTCTTGTGGAGTCTCGTTGGCAGAATTCGTCTTAATTTCTGTCGCGCTAGCGGGTTTATCGCTTGTTCTGCTTTTTGAAAAGTAATAAAAACCGCTTGCAACAAGAAGGATCAAGGCGATAAAAATTAGCAGGCGAATTAATTTTGGTTTTCTTTTTTGTTCCAAAAATCCTCCGCTTCTGCTTCTAATTTTTCGAGCCGGTCATAGTAATCAGGATACTCATTAAGATGCGCCAAAGCGATTTTTCCGGTTACAAGAGAATCATCACTGGTTACATTCGTGGCTTCATCGCGATTGCCATGTTCTAATTCAACACCCATCCCCTTGCGATACTGCTCAATATCAAAACGCGACCAATCGATGCCCAATCTTTCTCCAATTTCTTTTGCCTCTTCCGCAGAAAATGATTCCTTTGGCATAATTTCTCCTTCATGGACTTTATAAACTATTTAAATAATATCATATGAAGATTTGACCAATTTGAGACTATTAATGATATTAAAATAATATTGGCAACAGGAAAAATAATTAGATTTTCAAACCAATGCCCGGTTTCGATTCTGATTCCATCAAATGGCTTAGGCGGAATGCCGAAAAAGCGTTTCCAAGGATAGAACAATGGGATTCCCTCAACCGTAAACATGTCGGCTAAAAGATGGGCCAGATAAGCAAGCCCAAAAGCTATGATGACCGGAGCCGGTAAAACACCCCAATACAAGGGAAGCGAATTCAGCAGTAAAATTATCAAAATATTAAAGATTGCATAACCAAGAATTGAGTGTGTGATATTACGATGTTTGATAAACGGATCAACTAGATGGCCAACCGCGTGCCCTGAACCAAATGGTAATTTATCCCAAATTTCCGAAGCCGGCTGGTCGATATCAGGCAAAAGCGCACCAAAATAAGAGAACAATAAAACCGCTGCAAATGTCGCCGGCATATAGCTAGCATCTTGCATTGCAATAAAGCTTCCCATTCCTATTGTGATACCAATTGCTTTATGGGTTTTTCCGGTCATTTACATCCCAAATAAATAATATGGAAACAATCCAGCATTCCCGATAAAATAGATTATGAGAAAATTATATCAAACCTTTTATGAGACAGAAATTACTCCGAAAATATTCAATTATTATTATTGCGATAGCCGCCACGCTTTTAGCAATTTTGATCTACCTTGTGTACTATCATCCAATTTCACACATTGATATTGCCTTTTCCCGAGATTTGCAATCGGAAGGTGACACAGGTTTGAGCCGAACGCTTTTTTTTAGCATATTTAGGTCCATCAGCTTTTTGGGGATACCAGTCGTTGCCGGAGTTATGATTGTGCTTTCTGCTCTCTTATTCTGGTTTTTCGGCTATTTCCGTGAATCAATTTATATATTGATAACTGTTGTCGGTACTCCAATTGAAGAACTAGCAAAACTGATCATCGGCCGGCCGCGGCCTCCAGCTGATGTCGTCAAAATAATCGACCAGCAATCCTCTCCGAGTTTCCCTAGTGGGCACGTAGTTTTCTTTACAATTTTTTTCGGATTTTTGATAGCTGCGATGATTATAAATAAAAAAATAAAACTCTGGATTAGAGTTGCATTAGCATCAATTTCTACAATTTTGGTGGTTTTAGTTTCTTTTTCGCGGGTTTATCTCGGATCACATTGGATATCCGACGTTATCGGAGGCTACCTTGTAGGAATAATCATACTTTGTATGATTTTGTATTTTTATCTAAAACCAATATTTAAAATATCTGACCGAATTAAAATTTAGCTAAAATAAAAGCAGCCAGAAATCCTAAAACGGTAATTATTCCGATCGAAAATCCACCCTCCTCATATGCTTCCGGCATCATCGTGTCCGCTAACATGGCGAGAATTGCACCGGCCGCAAACGCTTCGATAATACCAATGTTGTTCGGATCGATGTCGGTAAGAAATATGTAACTCAATATTGTTATCACTAGAGTTGTGATCGCTACGATCGCCCAGGTGGTGAATATTTTTTTGTTGGAATAGCCCTCTTTCTTAAGCCCAGTAATGGATGAAATTCCCTCCGGGAAGTTGGATATAACGATCGCCATTGCCATCAGGAAGCCCCTGCCATGCCCCGCAAACAAAGATATGCCGAGAGCTGCCGATTCGGGTATTCCATCCAGAATTGCCCCCAGAGTGATTGCGCGGCCATTGGTTATTGCACCAGTCTCGATCATTTTTCTTCGTTTGTGATTACGTCCTCCGTAAAAATGAAGTAAATAATCCCCAAGAACATATGCCAAGCCACCGATAAGAAAGCCGATGGTTACAGCATCAAAACCACCAAAAGAAAAGGCGTCTTCCATTAGCCCAAAGGTGAGGGCGCAAACCAAAACCCCGGCACCAAATGCCATGAAACGAGCTATTACCCGTTGTGAGAAATTAAAATATATGCCGACAGCTGCCCCACCGACGAGTGCAAGTCCAGAAATTGCTCCATATAAAACTGCATATTCCATAAAAATATTTTATCAAATTTAGCCATTAAAAAGAAACTCCCGCCCCCGGAAACCGGGGACGGGTGACGAAATTCGCGGGGACTCGGCCTAGAGGCCGGCAATCCCATTCGCCATTGCTGGCGAGAGGATGGTGTTGCCAGAGGATGACGCTTCGACGGAAGTTCCGCCACGCCATCGCTCTCCGGCAATGTGTTGGCCAACCCACATCGCGTGGGCAGCCTGCTGCTGCGGAGTGGGAGGGGAGCAAACCACGGCTCCCTTCGACCTCTGTCGGCGGAAGTACTCCTCCGCCTCTTCCCAAGCAGGGAAAATCAACATATGCCACCTCCAGCGGAAGAGTAGTAACAAAAATACTCTACAATATATATTGTGATTTGTCAATATTAAGGCAACAATATTTTTATTAATAATAAAGGCACAATAGAACGATAAAACAAAAAGTTATCCACAAAAATTGTAGAACGCAGGGATTAAACTACCACCATCAATCAAAGAATAAATATTCCCTATTGCATAAAAATGAAGATATTAAACTGGAACTCGTTCGCTATGGATTTGTAACTGTGATAGGAGTAGTTGCAGAAGCAGTCACCCCAGCACTATCTTGGACTGTCACTTTGGCAGTATAGGTGCCGGCTGCAGTATATGTACAGACCCCGGATAGGGTTGGAGTGTCCTTAAGCACTCTGACTGGAGTAGTGTTGCCAATCTTACAGTAGTAGGAGTAGGTCTTAGTGCCTGTGGCGCCACCGGTGACATTTGAGGTAAGGGCAACTGTTTGAGTATTGTTTACAATCAAAGAGCTGGGAGTTGCATTGAGCGTTACGGCGAGAGATGCGGGAGGAGCAGCTGCTTGCGTTGTACAACGTATTGTCGTCGTCGCCATTCTACCTGTAAGAATGTTGATTCCTGTTGGACGAGAGTTGACACACAATTTTCCAGTACCTCGCTGCCGAATTGAACTAATTAACTGGCTACCAGATGGGATATTTCGAATTATGAAGTAGCCTTGACCGTTTGTGATTGCGGCTTTCGGACCAATTTGGATGACGTAATTGGCGAGAATTGTTGAATCACTGGCGCTACGCAGCGTCCCCTGGACCGATCCTAAATTTGTGATGTGTAGGGCTGCTAAAGCACTATCTGCCCAATTATTTAAGGTTTGAATGGCGGAAACTACGGTCGCCCGTACTGAGCTTATTACGGGAGCTAGAATTCTTTGATACTGAATACTTACTTTTTGAGATAACGGCAGTTTGTCGTAAGTACTCTGGATCCAAGAACCATTAGAAATCTGGGCGTAGGTATATGGGATGCCGGTGACGCTTCCGCCAACCGATTTGAACACCTGGCCATCATCCGGGTCAACCCTACCGACATTGTCAGCAAACCATTGCCACATATACTTCATAATATTTTGGCACGTACCAGTAGTATGGTCTCTAATAATCCCATGAAGCCGTCCGTGCTGCATGAAATAAGCCCAGTAAAAGCTTGCAAAGAATTCATTATCATTGTCCCACGGGTGTCCTCCTGTATCCCCAGGCATCAGCTCAACATTCGAATCCGTTATCGCTCCCATCACACAACCTTTATCCGGTCCAGCCATAACCCGGTTGTAAAGATCGTTCCATGGTGCATATATACTTGGAGTTGAATTCCTAATTTTCTCATTAACAGCGTGGCCGTACTCATGGGCGATGGTAGCGCCAACATCAGCACCGGTCGGGTCTGAAGCCAGTGAAAAGTCTAAAAGCTCGGTAGAAAAAATGATCGGCTTCACGTCTTTGCCAATTTTAGCGCAATTCCACATGCCGTTCCACTGGTATCCTTCAATTTTTCCCATTGGCAGGAAGCCAATCACAACAGGGCGGACATCCTTAGATTGTGACTTTAACCTACGGAGTGATTGTGCCGCTTCATCGAAAATTGAGCTATGCTGCCCATATATAGTCTTGGGCTTGAATATCATATAAATACCATCGCCGTAATCTTTTAATAAACTGTTGTCATCAGGGCTGCAAAGGTCTTCGACATCACCGAGACGAGTCCAGTTATCATAGCCTGGAGTAAATTCTACCGGCGGGGACTTGGCGTTGTGCTTATTTATTCCCACGCGGTATGTGCCAGCGCTTGTCGGAACAAATTTGGCTGTTTCTTCTCCAAAATCATTGACGGCCAGAAAAGCCTTGTCGGCTGTCTTTGACCACGATCCGTCGGCAGTTTTCTTTTCCAGATAAAGGTCAGTATAATCGCAATCCTTGAAGTAGTCGTAGTTATAGACATATATTCCCGCCTGAGCTTCCAGGGCGGGGGCCTTTTGAAGAGTTAGGACGATGACCTTTGGTTGTTGTGTTTCGACGTCTTTTTCGACCACGGCGGTTGTATGTAGGAGTTTATATCCCTGTTTCAACACCATGAGATCCAGCGGCTGTCCCTCGGCAAACCCTTGAGGCACAATCCCGGCAGGGGGAGAAATTGGCGTCCTGTTGGGCTGCAAATAGCTCGAATAACTCTCGTAAAGGCTAAAATCGTTTTTTAATTTTAAATCGAGACCAGAAGACGATGTTCCAATGTAAGCGGCATCTGTGAATCCGAGATTGGAAAAATAGTAGTTGTTAAGCTTATTTACCACAGTGGCCCCCGCAATTCTTTTACCACTCTCGTCAATAACTTTAATCGGTACGGGCGAAAACTCAGATTGGCCGGTGTCTAATAGCATCAATAGATTCCTGGCGGCAAAATCTTTCTGTTGATCGAGGGTCAGCGAAAAATAATTTTGCGGTATTGTGAAACTTTGGGTTTTGGAAGCGCCATTTTTTGTTGCTTTGGCAGTATAGGTTTTCCCTAATTCAAACGAAAAATTTGCCTTCCCTAACCAGTCGGTAATTTTTGTTTGAACGACACCTTGGCCGTTTAGCGTAACTTCGGCGTCACCGATGGCTTTAAGTGTTTTGGAGTCAGCCACCATAATCGAGGCCGGTAGACCTGATGTTATATATTTTTGCAAAGAAAGTGTAATAGAAATCTTGCCCGTAAGTCCTACATCAAGCGTGATACGGCTTGAAGAGTTTTGCAGATATCCAGTTTTGAAGGCATCAACAGTCAGGACACCGGTGACATTTGTAAAGGATGCATACCCAGAAGTGTCAGTATTTTTCGATATAGGATTTTCGTCAGAAATATTCCTTCGCACATTAACCTGAGCAGCGACGATTGGTTTACTATCTTGATCCAAAACCTGAACTTTTATTTCGCGATCAAGTGTCTGCGCCCTTTGCAAATTTACAATAGTTTCGTCTCCTCGCGTGTTGGGATAGCCAATAAAATCGTAGTAACCCACCTTTGTGACCTTGATCATCGGTACTGGAGCACATCCGTGAAACTTCCACGCCAAATAATCGAAAATATCCTGGCTGTAAAAGTACGCTTTTCCCTGGGGATCCGTTATCTTGGAGGGCACATTCAGGTAGCTACATCCACGATCAAAGACGGTCACTTGAGCGCCGAGCACGGGGGAGGTTGGGTAAGTTCCGTCTTTCACTGCCACCTTGATGCCAAGATAATATATATCAAGCGATAGATCAGGAAGAGTGATTACGCCGTTTATAATCTCCGACTTCCTGAAGATTCTAATAGAGTCAGTATTATTTAGAAATTTCAAATATCCCGGAATCGTATAGGTTACTTTGTAGCTATCGGAGCTAATGGGAATATCTGCAATCTTGTAATTCGCGCCGTTGTTTGCATCAATCGAAGCCGCTTGAGATGTTGTGTTAAAGTGCTTATCGGTGCCAGAAAGCTGGATATCAACTCCAATTCCGCTAATTAATTCTCCAGTACCTTTCATCACAACTCTGCCTTGTGCCTTAAAGGTATTGGGCTCTGTTGCGGCGGGATCCGCTACGACTTGAGCGACTGCGGTCGCTCCGAGAACATCCCTCTCAATAATAACTTTGGGCTTAAACGTACCGCTGTCCGTATAGGTATGGCTGACCGTTTTGGTCAAATCCGTGACATTATCAAATTTAACCCCATATCTAGAATCAGCCGGATCACCGCAAACAGTAATAATACTGCTGATAAAATTGCCCTGATTGTCACAATTCCACCAAAAAGTATAGTTCAAAGTCCCTGTAGCGGTCCCGGAAGCGGTTGCGGTCAATGTATCAGACAAAGGCGCCGTTCCTGAAGTTGGGGTGGCAGTCAATGTAGCATTGAGTGTGGGGGTTGTTGGATTTGGTGTTGGATCCGAGACCGTAACATTTACCGAACCAGAACCAGAACCGGCGGAGCTCGTGCAAGTCAGAGAATATATTGTGGTAGCCAAGGGAGAGATATTTGCACTGCCACTCAATGTATTATTCCACCACCCGCTTGGCGATGCGGTACATAGACTGAGTGTTGCATTTGTTATTGTCCAAGTTAGTGATGTAGTTGTGCCCCTCTGCATCGTTACGGCGCTGGCACCGCCCGCTGTCTTAAGATTTACAATTGGCTTCGGAGAAGCCGTGCTTGCCATTATGAAATTTGCTTCCGAAGTAGCCCCGGAAGAAATAGTAACGGAACGGCTGGTGGGCTGAGAATTATATCCGGCCTTGTAGGCAGTCACAGTGTAATTACCGACAGGAATGTCTGAAATAGAATAATTGTAGAGCGTAGTACCGGAAGTAGTTGCAGTTTTGACGACAGTGGTTTGCAAGATATTTACCACATCGTTGGATCCCAGAACATTAATAGTTACACCATCCAGATTCTTTTGAACACCATCGACGTAAGATGTTACTTGCCCATGCAATATTCCCATATTTGCGGAACAGGTAGCTGGGTCGACTTTTCCAACTTTAATAGTTGCGCTATTTCCGTATGTTCCCGGATCGTGCGTGCCCCAGGTGCCTTCCGGCGGTGGGCTATTATTCCATGCGCCGCTTTCATAGCCTAAAAAACCATAATTGGTCACTGACCAAACTCTCTGTCCTGACCAAGGATAATCGATAAGATTGATAGTGTGATTACTGTCCATTCGGTAATATACCCCCGGATTTCCTTCCGAGGTGTCGTTCGTCCCCGTATATGTATAATACCCGTTAAATTCCGCTCTGCCGGCATTACATACTGTATATGTTTGTGGCCAAGCAGCTATTGTATCGGCCTTGATATGAAGAACATTAGCTAGCTTAGGAAAATATCCGAATTTGGCGGCTGCAATGGAGCCGGAAGCAAGAAGGACAAATACAAAAAGACCGGCGTAAAGTATTAGCTTGCGTTTTGAGATTTGTTTCAGGCGTTCGAACATATCCCCTCAAACTTAAAATCAGCTGAACCGTGATTCTATATGTATTATTGTAAACCCGAAATTAATATTTTGGAATAGTGGAGTATAATTTAAAAAATCAATTGGAGAAAAAATGACCAGGGAAATTGTTTTCCGAAGATTGACCAAAAAGGAATCAGAAATACTAACAAACGAAGTTAGAAACACTCCGAATATTGTGGCAGTGCCGATCAATCGCTGGAGATCATTTGATAAGATGTTCGTATTTGAAGATGAAAAAGGGATAGGCGGTGTCTGCGCCTTGGATTATTTTGGCAAAGATTGGGCGGAAATTGCCGACTTTATTGTTCTCCCCCGCCTTCGCGGCAAAGGAATTGGCAGAAAATTGTTCGATAAAGCGTTCGGGTATTTAAAGATTCATCAGTATAATATTTATATTGTGAGCAGAAATCCGTTAGTGATTGGGATGATGGAAAAAGCCGTTTTTAATATATATCAAAACTTTTTCCAGATGCCATGGCCGGTGATCTGGCATTCGACCAAGAAAACGTTAAATCTGGCTGTAATGACCGAATTTGTACGGAAATTATTCGTTTTCAGGAAAAAAACATCCTTAGTATATGGAATATTAAGAAAGGAAGATTATGGGAAAAACTTGGACTGAAAAATTGCATGATTCAAAAGACTTGCCAAAAACGGGAAAGCTGAACAAAAATGCCCGGATCCATTGGCATGGCGATACGATGACGGTGCCAGCACCGCTCGAGGTTGATGAAATAATGAAAAAAGTGCCGAAGGGCAAGATCATTACGATCAATGAAATCAGGCAGAAGATCGCAAAAAAGCATGGCTCAGATATCGCCTGTCCCCTAACATGCGGGATTTTTTCCTGGATTGCTGCCCACGCCGCTGAGGAACAACGCGAAGAGGGCAAAAAGAACATCACGCCGTGGTGGAGAACATTGAAATCCGACGGATCGCTCAATCCCAAATTCCCCGGTGAATGCGATCTTCAGAAAAAGATCCTTGAGGACGAAGGTTTTACGATCAAGAAACGAGGTAAAAAGTATTTCGTCGAAGATTTTGAAAAATATTTGGCCTAAACCTTTCATCGCAACTAATTCCAATAATAGTCTCAAATGCTTTAATACGTGCAGTATAAAGCATTTTTAACAATTTGGGGCTAAAAATCAAGAACCCGCCGGGGAGGGCGGGAACTTGGATACTTCTTCGGAGCGTGGAGCTCCAATTTGAGATTCGTGGAAAGAGGTACCCCGAAAAGCAGGATGGACTTAGCCGGCCTTCAGGACCCTAGGCGGGTCATTGGCGAAGTAGTCGGGAGCCTCATTGATCAGGCAGCGAATGCCCGCGTAGTACCATGCTCCATATCGGTATAGCGGTTTCTCACTAATGACGACCTGGTCGTCACCCACAAGATCCGTTATTACTTGCTGAAGCTCTGGCTCCCCTCCACTCATGACCACTCTGCCGTCCGCGGTCTGATAGACGCCCATAGCCAGTGGATGGTGGATTCGTTTGATCCGATGGAACTCGATGCCAGCGCGTATGGCCCGACGACGACACTCACGAAGCGTCGAATCAGGGTTGTACTTTGGCGGTTTTCTCTGTCCCTGGAAGCCAGACCAGATCAAGGGGTCAGCAAGCAGGTGCAAGCCACCTCGACGGTCTTCAATTACGGCGAAGAACCGATCGATGTGGTTGTCGGCGCCATAGCCCATCTTGCTCGCTTGTCCATCCAGGAAGGTAGCTGATACTTCCGGGAGTTCGAGCACTGCCATTCCCAGATCCTTGAGTGGCTGTATCGGCGGCGGTTTGAGCTCATAGCGATCTTCTCCCAACGCCTTCAACGTTTCTGGTCCAGGCATTTCGACCTTGTCGAACACAACTGCCAAAGACTGCCTGAAGAGTATCCGGCCGCCTTCGCCGTAGATACTGTCGACAACGTTGTTCTTTTCCACCCAAGCCGGATCGACGACCCGGCTATGTCGCGGATCGAGCACAGCTTGGAAGCGGTGCCAGCTCAGGTCCATCATCACCGTGCCATTCGGCAGCATGGTCCACAGGTCCCGAGGGAACCCTTGAACCAAGATGTCAATGTCCGGGAAGTTGATGGTCGGGAAAGGGCCACTCTTCATCGCATCGAAATACTGCTGGCCCAGAAGCTCCCTAAAGGCTAGCATCACCATGGGAGTCAAACCTGCCGCAGCCAGCATGGAATAGATCAGGGCCCATTCTTCCGCAGCTTCCTGAGCCATTCCCCGGAGAATCCCCATGAATTCGGGGTCTTTGGCGGGAAGAGCATAGCTGCGGCCCGGGACTAAACTGTACCGGGAAAACGTTGGAAGCGGGTACGGCGCAAACCGCTCGTCTTGCCCATACGGTCTCGTCTTGTAGACGTTTGATACGGCAAAATGCGGCAAGCCATAAACGTGAATCACGCAGATGCCCTCCTTTCGGGCTTCGCTTTGGGATAGTACGGCTACATTTGGATTACCACAATTTTTAGAAAATAGCAAGGCTGGTTAAGTTCAAAATTATTTACGCTGCGTTTTCCAAAATATTTTATTTATCCACTTCCAAAGCGAAAAAAGTATTTGACAAAAATATTTCATTAGTGTACAATATTACCAAGTTTGAGAGTGTAGGTGTGCTAAGAACTTTCGTTCAAATCCCCCGAGACAATCAAGCGGGTCGATTTAATTATCGCTTAGGAAAGCGAACTGAAAACATGGATCAAGAAGTTGAAAAGAGCAACAAGCTCTATGTAGGAAATCTTCCCTACAATGTAGATGATCAGCCTTTCCGTGATGAACAGCTTAAAGCAATCTTCGCCGAAGCCGGCGAGGTTTCTGAAGCTACCGTTATCACAGAGAGAGAAACTGGTCGTTCTAAAGGGTTCGGATTCGTCACTTATGCTGACGAAGCCACAGCCACCAAGGCTTTGGAAGAACTCAATGGAAAAGAAATTGGCGGCAGAGAATTAAGAATTTCTTATGCCCGACCAATGCGCGAGAGAGAAGACAGATAATTTCGTCTACTTGACGCGAATAAAAGCAAAAATCCCCCAAAGGGGGATTTTTGCTTTTATAATTGATTTTTTACGCCCAGTGCGTTAGTATTGCGGTGCTCGCAGCAAGGCAACTTTCCAGTCCGGATCTGGCCGCCCCTCACGAAAATTCAACCGCCTATGGCGGAGGAGGAGCTGACCATGACAAAGAGCTGGAGAATATTGCTAGAAGGTTTCGAGGCACTCGAGGAAAAAGTCCATCATGCGTTGTTCGAAGTCGCAGCAGCGCAAGAGGACGCAGATGCGGGATGGGACTCGTGGCTAGAGTGGGAAGAACTCGCGAAGCAGGTCCGGCGCGCAGCGCACGCCCGGGACCTCTCGATAGACGAGTTTGACTCGCTTTGCCGCACGGCCCGTCGGTACCAGAACAAGAGAGTGCATGACCTCTGCGTCGCACTCGAGATCGAGAGTTTCGCAGAGGAAGACGGCACCATGATCTGGGAGCAGTTTTGTGCTTTAGTTGGCAAACTCGAGCACCTGGCGCCAAGCCCGTAGGGAGCTCCGAGCCTTCAACGAGCGAGTCGGGCGGTCTGATGCATGGACCGCCCACAATTTATTTTAGACCTATTTCTTTAAGTTCTCACTCGACATAAACTTTTTGATGTCATTGATCGTAGACATGAATTGGGCAGGAAAAATGATCGTGGAATTTTTCTCTGTCGAAATTTCAGATAGGACTTGAAGGTTTCGAAGCTGCAGTGCAATTGGGTGTTTATTGATAATATCAGCAGCTTTACCAAGTTTGTCCGCCGATTGAAATTCGCCTTCGGCAGCGATAATTTTTGCTCTTTTCTCCCTTTCAGCTTCTGCCTGTTTTGCCATCGCTCTCTGCATCGTATCAGGAAGTTGAATATCTTTGATCTCAACAGTTGTTACAATCACGCCCCAAGCTTCTGTATGGCTATCGATAATTTTTTTGATTTTTTGGTTAATTTTGTCCGTGTCAGAAAGAACCTCATCAAGTGAAAATTGGCCCACGATATTTCTCACGGTCGTTTGGGCAATCTGGTTTACCGCCGCATAAACATTTTGGACGGCAACGATCGATTTGGTTGCATCTACCACATGGTAATAAGCCACGGCTGCCACATCAATCGAAACATTATCGCGCGTGATAATTTTCTGGGATTGAACCGGCATTGTAATTATCTGTAGAGAAATTTTGTAAAGTCGATCAATAATCGGAATAATCATCCGAATTCCTGGCTCTTTTTCTCCTATCACCCGCCCAAGCCTAAACCAGACTCCCCGTTCATATTGCTGAACTACCCGCAATGCCGCAGCGATTAATATCACCGCAATCCCGATCACATACCACCATACTATGCTCATTTTTTCCTTTCGTTATTGATTAAAATGTAGTGCTAGTTTAGAAAAATTGCAATAGGCAGGACAACTAGAACAATCGCTTCGGCTTGGGTATAATACGGAAAGACAAAAGAAAGGAATTATGGCGAAAGTAATCGAAGTAAAAAATTTGTCCAAAAAGTACGGACCGCTTGTTGCGGTTGATGGAATCAATTTTAGTGTTGAAAAGGGTGAAATTTTTGGTCTTTTGGGTGAAAATGGAGCCGGTAAGACGACAACACTTGAGATGATTGAGGGGTTAAGGAAACCATCTAGCGGAGAAATCAAAGTGCTTGGCCATGATTCGCAGAGTGAAATTGCCGAGATTAAGAATAGGATTGGAGTCCAGCTCCAGTCATCAGCATATTTCAGCTTTTTAAATCTAAGAGAAATTCTTGATCTTTTTGGTGGGTTTTATCCGAAGAGAATCGCCACGGATGAGCTTCTTTCCATGGTCCGGCTCAGGGAAAAATCAAAAGACTTCGTCGGCAACCTCTCTGGCGGACAGAAGCAAAGATTCTCGATTATTGCTAGCCTCATAAATGATCCCGATGTGGTTTTTCTTGATGAGCCAACCACCGGCCTCGACCCTCTGGCGCGCCGAAACCTCTGGGATATTATTCTGAAAATCAAGTCGCAAGGAAAAACAATAATTCTGACCACTCATTACATGGAGGAAGCAGAAAAACTTTGCGACCGAATTGCAATCATGGAGAGAGGAAAAATTCTCGCTATTGGCACGGTCCACGAACTCATCTTGAAGGTAAATAATCCATTCAGAATTCAATTTGTCGCCGCTGGTATTCCAGCAAACATTGAAAAAAACATTCGCGGATGCTGTGGAGAATTCGTGAAATTCGATGGCAAAACTGACCATTACGAGTTGCAGCTTAAAAATCGCAAGGATTTAAAAACTGCTCTATCAGAGATTGAAAAAATAAATTACGAAGATTTACTGGTAACGCGAGCATCACTTGAAGAATTATTTATCGAGCTTACAGGAAAAGCGATTGAGGACGAGGAGGCAAATGCTTAGATTATTTATCGCAGACCTGAAAATGCTGGTCCGGAATCGACAGGCGCTTTTTTGGAGCTTGATGTTTCCGCTGATGTTTACAATAATTTTTGGCTTCTTTTTTGGCGGGTCAACCATCGCCGGCACAATTGGCTTGATCAACAATTCGAACACACAGATAGCGCAGGGTCTAGTTTCTGCACTCAAGGGAACCGACTTACTCAAAGTCCAGGACGAGAGCGATTTGAACACAGCCAAAGATTTGATCAAGAAAAACACAATTTCTGCGGTCGTCGTGATTCCTCAAGGTTTTGGGGATATCACCCCCGATTCACCAAGACAAGTTGATGTTATTTACGACCCCGGATCGCAACAGCTTGTGGCAATTATTAATTCTTTTCTGAATACTTATCTTACCAATGTAAATTATTCCGTTCAGAATGCTAAACCGATTTTTTCCGTTAATGCCCAGGCAATAAATTCGGAGAGAAAGTTAAATTACTTCGATTTTGTTCTTGCTGGAATCCTCGGGATGGCAATCATGCAATCCTCCATTATCGGCGTTTCTATTGCCATCAGCACTTACAGGCAGGAAAAAATACTAAAGCGCATAACCACCACCCCGATTAAGACATGGCAATTTATCATCGCCGAAGTTTTATCGCGTTTAGTGGTAAATTTAATTCAAGTTGCCCTCGTTCTGGCGCTTGGCGTTTATGCATTTCACGGACATATTTATGGAAATATCTTCGAAATTTTCGGCATCGCTCTTTTGGGTGCCCTTCTATTTCAGATGATCGGTTTTGTGGTTGCCAGCTTTGCCAAAACCGCCGATGCGGCGCAAGGGATGGCAACCGCTATCGGAATCCCGATGATGTTTCTAGCCGGCGTATTTTTTCCGATCGATTCTTTGCCCAAGTGGCTTTACTCTGTTGTCCAATATCTGCCACTTGCACCACTTCTCAGAATCCTGCGCACTGTGGCCCTTGAAGCTGGCTCGGCTTTTCAAAACCCAGTGAATATGGCAATCGTCGGTGCCTGGATTGTCGTATGTTTGGCACTTTCGCTCTGGAGATTTCGCCTATCAGAAGAATAGTGGACAAATGGGCTATTGCCGAGCCCTACAAAATGATATGATATATATGGTGAATTGTGAAATTTGCCATTTGAAATATTTAGTGAGGAGGATACCACAATGGATCCAGAAGAGACACAAGAAGAAACAACCCCTGTTGAGGGTGGCGAAGCTGAAGGCACTGAGGCTCCAGCAGCACCAGAAGCGAATGCAGAAGGTGGAGAAGAATCAGAACTCGGTGCACCAGCCGACGAAGAAGCTCCAAAAGCTCCAGAGACGGGAGCCGAAGGCGAAAGTGAAGAAGAACCACCAGCCACAGAGTAATTCAATTGAACAATAAGAAAAATCAGGCCTTGGCCTGATTTTTCTTATTGTAAATATAATTTATTCTGCGCTTGTATCTGTTGATATTTTGGAAACGACCACATCAAACATGTGTGTTCCGGAGGAAACAATATACATCGAAATATCGCCTTTATCAAAATATGCACTGAACGAATCGCTTGTGTTGTAGTTCGCCGTTTTGGTATAGCCGGCATTTACAAAAGCATTTTCTATGTCTGAATATTTTGAGGCATTGACTTCATTTTTTGTAGTATAATACAGCGTTGCACTATCCGTTGCCGATGACCAAAGCGAAAGTTTTGCTCCGCCAAACAAATTGGTAAGTATTGGCTTGATTTCCGCATTAACAGAAATCGACAAGGAATCAGACGGAGTAACTTCTTGAACCTGTGAATAATCATTGGTATCAGTGCCAATATTTGTAGTGTCAGTGTTCACACCGGTGGTGTCTTTGATCACATCCGACACTGCATTGTGGACTCTATTTTTGACAAAACGATAAATTCCATAACTAATTCCGCCACCCACAACTACAAGGACGAGTACCACAATCAGGATAATCAATCCTACATTTGTTTTTTTCTTGGCTGGTGCGGCCTGTGTCGGCTGCGGCGCTGCCGTTTGCGCTGGTGCTGGCGCCTCAGGAGTATTTTTTTGATCCTCTGGCATAAACCCTCCATATTCCTTTTGGAATTTAGTTCTAAATATTATTACACAGGATTATTTTACCCCCATTTTATAAAGATTCAAAGTTTTTATTAGAAATTATAATGCAACATCTTTGTTGATCGGCTAAGATTCTGATAGCGTTAAACAAAAAATTAAATGATTTTATTTTCAGTTTTAATTTTTGATTCCGAAGGGACCCCTTTGGGGCTTTGATTTAGATGAGGTGCCATGATTATTACCAGCCCCGATTTTCAAGAAGGAGAAAAAATTCCAGAAATATATACCTGTGACGGCAACGATATTGCGCCGGATATCATTGTTGATGATGTCCCAGATGAGGCAAAAAGTTTAGCATTAATTATGGATGATCCCGATGCCCCGATGCATACTTGGACTCATTGGATTGCTTGGAACATTCCTCCCGGGACGAAAAAAATCAAAGAAGGAATGACACCCGAAGGCACAATTGAGGGAATAACTTCTGCTGGTAATGCCGGATACCACGGCCCTTGCCCAACCGAAGGAGAGCATAGATATTTTTTTCGATTCTATGCGCTGGATACGATGCTGAAAATATCTGAAGAATCAGATCGGCACAAGGTTGAACAAGCCATGTCTGGCCATATTATCGAAACATCGGATCTGATGGGGCTGTATGAAAAAGAAGACTAAGCGTTTTACACAACTGCAATTACAAATAATGCAATTAATGTAATGATTGCAACGAAGAGAACGGTATAAAGAAGAAGGCTTATGGCTTCTTTTTTCTTACCATCAAAGTAAAGCATAAGCGGTTTTCCTACCGATAATATGCCCACGACTAGAGCCGAAAGCACAAAAACCATGAGAAATGTGGCACTTCCGATTATCGAATTCATTTTCCCGAAAATCTTTTCACCATTATTAAGAAATAACACAACCAGAACTACATACGCTGCAATACCAATTGCGTTGATAACGCCTCTCCACATTAGGCTCAAATTTTTCATTTAATCTCCTTTTTAATAGTAATCGATATTATAGCACAGCTTGAAATTAGTGCTAAGATAATTGTATGAATAATGGCGACAAAAAAACAAAAGGCAAATTTGTTTATGTTTTAATACAAGTTCTAGGTGTTTTTTTGTTAATTCTGGGAGTACTGGGAATATTACTCCCGATATTACCCGGTTGGCCATTGATTTTTTTTGGGCTCTTGATTTTGGGAGCAGATGTTGCATTTCGTGACCGCATAATCAACATATTTCCCGAAAGGTTTCGTCCTGTAATTCGCCATCATGCAGACAAAATATATGCAAAAAAACACAAATAATAAACCAACTTTTGAAATTGAAAAACATTTTCAGGAGCAAGGTTTCGAACTTGTCGCTGGGGCTGACGAAGTCGGAAGAGGAGCCCTTGCTGGTCCAATTTTTGCCGCAGCGGCAATTTTTGATATTGAAAAAAACTTTCGCGGAATCCGAAAAATTAAAGATTCGAAATTGTTGAAAGCAAAAGAAAGAGAAGAAATCCTGAAATATATACGAAAAAATGTGATCGATTCGGCAATAGGGTCAGCATCTGTCGAGGAGATTAACAAACATGGAATTGGTGCGGCAAATATCATGGCTTTCAAGCGCGCTCTCGATAATTTAAAAAGTGTTGATTTTGCCATCATTGACGGGCGGCAATTTCGAGGTTTCGCATATAAATATTTTTGTGTGGAGAAGGGTGATAATAAATCAATTTCGATAGCTGCAGCCTCGATAATTGCCAAAGTCGAGAGAGACAAATTGATGAGCGAATTAGACCCGAGTGATATATATGGTTTCAAAAATAATAAGGGCTACGGCGCCAAAAAACATCAAGAAGCCTTGAAATCTCATGGCCCAAGCGAACACCACAGAACTCAATTCATACGCGGGATTCTGAATTCTGATCCGAAATTGTTTTGAATAGTACAAACTTAATTATCATTTTCATTTCTGTCCAGTTATCACTGTTCCTGTGCGTTCTTCGAAAAACTCATCATTTGGGTTTATTTTTAATAGTTCTTCCTTAAGCTCATCGTCAAAATTTTTGAGATTATTGCCAAAAAGTTCCGGGGCGGCGTAAGAATAGCTATGTTGTTCTTGGGCAATCTCGCTTGACGCGACCTTGATCTTTGGAAACTTTAAGTGTTCGTAGCGAACGTTTTCGAAGCCTATTTCTTCCAGGATTTTCGGATAATCTTTTGTCTTAACACTAGGAAATGAACCGCTCGATGTTCGCCTCTCTTCACCAAGATATTTTTTAATAATTTCGATTGTTTTCTGCTGCCAGACCTCTGGTGTATTTTGCCAAATTGTTGAGACTCCGGTTATACCGACACAACCTCCGGGAGCCAGAATTGTATAGGCAAATTCAAGCATTCTTTTGTAATCCATCCAGTGGAGCGAATTGCCAAAGGTCACTGCCTGAAATTCTCCGATTGTATCGCTTAAATCTTCTCCGTTTGCACAAAGCCAATCGATATTCTCTGCTTTCCTTTCGGTAGCCAGAATTTTGCCCTCGTCGATCATTTCCCTGCTTGGCTCAACGGCAACTACCCGATTAAAATAATGGCTTAAAGGGATAGCAAGAGTGCCCGGGCCAGCGCCGATGTCAAGCAAATCGCCCTTTTTGTCAGGCAGGTTCGCGACAATAAGATCGATAACCTCTTTGGGATATTGCGGGCGATATTTGTAATATTTTGATGAGCCCTTAAAAACATCCATTTGCGTCCTGTTCGTTATTTGCTGCATACTATCATAGCCAAAAAATCCTAAACACTGATCCAAAGTTGTTCTAATAATCGATTCAGATAACACGAATGATTTCTCTAATACAAATCTTGAATTTTGTTCTGTAGTTCTTGAATTTTAATAGCGATTCGGTCTTTCTGAACTTTTTTAAGATCAGGTCCGTATTTAACAACGAATCGTTCTATTCTGGCCAGTGCCTCCAGAGTCTTTACTACCGTTTTTTCTAGTTTTTCTTCCATGCCCGGATTATAGCACGAAAAATGATCGAAAAAGATCCCTTCCGAATCCCATATTATTGCAAGACCAGGAAAAACAACCACCAAAAGTCGGAGAAAAAAAGATGGCGATATTATTATGATAGAAATAAGTTTATGATTAAATCATGGAATCAGTAATCATAGCAGACAATTTAATAAAGATTTACCATTCAAGCACCAACAATGTCAAAGCTTTAGATAAAGTGTCTCTTGAAATTTCGAGTGGTGAGTTTTTGATGATTACTGGCAGAAATGGCTCTGGAAAATCAACGCTTCTTCATCAATTAGCTTTATTAGATGAATATGATAGCGGCGAAATAATTATTAACAATCAAAAAACCTCCCACCTTTCGGAAAGAAAACGTATGGATTTGCGGCTCAGGGGGCTGGGCTATATCTTCCAGGAATACGCCTTGATCGGTGAACTTTCGGCACTGGAAAATGTAATGCTTCCGGCAATGATGCTGGAATCAAGCAAGGAAGCAAAGGCTAAGGCTTTCGAAATATTGGAAAAAGTTGATTTGAGAGAAAAATGCTTTCGGCTTCCATCAGAGCTTTCTGGCGGCGAACAACAAAGAGTCGCGATCGCTCGTTCGCTCATAAATAGCCCAAAGATTATTTTTGCCGACGAACCAACAGCAAATCTGGATTCGACCTCTTCAAAAAAAGTATTGGAAATTTTTAAATCTTTAAATAAGAAAGATGATATTACTATTGTAATGGTTACTCATGAACCGGAGGAGTTGGCTTATGCCAGCCGTCATATTCAATTAGCAGACGGAAGGATAGTATGAAAAGTCAAAACCGCCTGCCCTTTTATCTAACTTTAAAATATCTACAGCGAGGAAAAAAGTGGACATTATTCCTTACCGTTTTTCTGGTGGCTATTGCTTTTGTCAACTTGTTGTTCATCTCCTCTTTGTTTAACGGTATTATAAAAGGCACTAACGAACAAATTATTAACACCATGACTGGCAATATTTATATCGCTCCCAAAGAGGGGGAAGAGTTTATAAGCAATAAAACCAAAAATGTTAATACTTTACGTTCGATTGATGGGGTTATTGGTGTAAGCGCTCAAGCCCAACTGCCGGCACGGCTTGAGTATAAAAAAATTTCCGGCAATTGGCAGGTGTTAGCCATAAAGCCAGGTGATGAGGCGCAAGTCACTAATACCTCACAAAAAATGATCGCTGGCCGTTATCTTGAGGAGAATGATGAAGATGGCATTATTTTAGGCCAGCAAATTGCCGGCGGCGACGGGGTAGAACAAAATGCATTTTCCCTCAAAGGCGCAAAAGTCGGCGAAAAAGTTAAATTAATTTTCAATAATCAATCATATGAGTTTACAATTCGCGGAATTTTTAAAACAAAATTTCTTAACGCCGATGAACAGGCTTTTATTACGCAAAAAGCTTTTGAAAAATTACTCCCGGAGATCGACGATAAAACAAGTACGATTATTATAAAAGTTGCGAATAATCATGACGAAGATACGGTAATTTCCAGTATTAAGGATAAAAACATTGACGGCAATGTCTATACTTGGCGCGAGGTTGCTGGACTAATGAAATCAGTAAGCGAAAGTTTTTCAAGTATTAATGTTATCATGACCTTTGTTGGCATATTAATTGCCGCTGTCACCATTTTTATAGTTATATATGTGGACATTATCAACAAGCGAAAACAAATCGGCATTTTACGAGCCATTGGTATTCGGCCATACATCATTATTTTTAGTTATGTAATTTTATCGGCCGTTTATTCGGTAATAGGGGTTTTGCTCGGCACGGCCATATTTTTTGCAATCCTGACACCTTATTTTATAGCTCATCCATTTCAAATTCCAATAACGGATGTTGTTCTTGCCCTAGATAAAGTTGATTTTATTGCTCGCGCCGAAGCGGTAATGTGGGTTTCTGTATTTTCTGGTTTAATTCCGGCGGCAGTTGTTACTCGGACTAAAATGCTCGATGCGATTCTAGGGAGATAATGATTTCAACAATTAAAAGGGAATAATAAAAACACCAATTTGTTGGTGTTTTTATTATGGTTCGGGGATAGGGATTTCGGGCATTCGCGCTGCTCACTTCTAAAAACCCTCGGTTTTTAGTGTTTTCCGCCAGCGGGAGACCAATTGTTCTCCCGACCCCTCTCTCGTCCGAACCCCATATATAACCACCCAAAAGAAAAACGACCACCAAAAGGTGATCATTTTTCTTTGGTTCGGGGATAGGGATTCGGACCCCAATTCTTTGGACCAAAACCAAATGTCCTGCCATTAGACGATCCCCGAATATCAAATTCTAATCCAAAACCCAGCTCCCAAACTTATCGTTTGCAAGCATTAGCATACCCGAAATCACTCGCATTTTCAACTAAAACACCCCAGCGTAAGCCGAGGTGTTACCCATTACAGGTCTCCCTGAATTGGGCCATAATTTGCGTTCGCTGGGGCTGTTTTAGGCTTTATGAAGCATCCAATAAGCCGGGTTTTGTATAACGATAGCAATCTATCTACGCGTGGAGACCGCAGGTCACCTTCCGAGTCGGAATTGATGTCAGGCGGTCCACTCCACTTGCACCGAGCTAGGCTTGCCACAGACGCACATTGCTGTACGAACGCGTGAGCTCTTACCTCACGATTTCAACCTTACCGGTCTTGCGACTTAGGCGGTATATTTTCTGTTGCGCTGTTCTCAGAGCTTTCACCCTGCTTGTTTTCACAAGCGCTCCACTCTGCGGTGCCCGGACTTTCCTCCCTTGCGGGTAGCTATCTAGAATGCTTTTAAAGCATTAATATTGTATCCGAAAATGACCAAAAAGTCAATGTTTAAGGGTTGGAACTCACAAAAAGATTATCTTATATTAAAATATTTAAATTATAGGATATTGATACAAAATTTTAGTTTTAACCGAAGGCGCCAGGCCGCAAGGCCTGGCGCTCGGTGATACTTAGTTGGTTCGGCCGAAAATCAGCCGGAAGGCTTCCGGGTCAACGCACGGATAGCCAGAAAAGTCGAAGTCGTGGTCTTCTGCGATCAGCGAGAAGCCTGGGAGCATCGCTTCGATCTGTCGACTTGCGACCTCGATGCTGTCTGCACCATAGGTCGGCGTGTAGCTCTCGATGACCTCGAGTCGCCCATCGCTTAAAGACAATACTCGGAGGAGTTCCTGTGGGCTGAGCGCATCGGGGCAGCGTAGTGCTACGTTCGCCATCACGATATCGCCAGCATCATCCGGAATCGGCAGTGCGTCCGCCGTCCCGGGCAAGATAATCTCTGGGGCGGAGTTGCGCAGCTTGGCCGTCTCGACAGAAAGCACAGCCGCGACTTTGCGATCTGCCTGTGAGGGTTCGACGCCGATGATCAGCTCAAGCGGAGTATGTTTCCGAAAGAGGCTGATTGGCAGTCTGCCGGGCCCAATCTCTATAAGGACCTTTGGCTCCTCGCCGCGCTCCGCACAAAGCACACCGTAGTTGCGAATGATGTTTCTCGCTACATTGGTGTGCCATTCGCTGGCATGGTTCGTGCCCCAGTACTGGGGAGTGAGCCTGATCTCCGGCCAGAGATAGGCCACCATTCCATGGAGATTCGGCCAGAAGAAGTCCCAGCCACCCTCAAAGCCGAACTCGGCCGCGAGTTTGTCGAAGTCCTCGCGAAAATCCGAGTACGCGCCAGCCATCCGTGATAGGTCGGCAGCACGCAAGATTTTCGCCTCGACGGTGACCGGCATGACGCCAGCATTGGTAGGTTTGATCGCATCGATCACTGCGGCGATCATGTGCTCCAGGTAGCCAAGTTTCCGCATCTCCTCGGCAGCCACCTTGGCACTCAGCTCCTCAGGAGTCGAGCACCCGAATTCTCGCGGATCCTTGCCAAACAACGCATCATGGAAAAGCGCTGCCCAGACAAGGACCTCAATCGAGACGTGGATGCCGCAATGTCGGCATCGTTCTGCAAGCATGAAGGCAGTTGCGCAGACCCCCTGAGCATGCCTCCAATTATGGTACGGCCGCATGGTGTAATACGGCCAAGCCAATTTCTCGATGAATCCCAGCATCTTGGTCCCCCTTGTGTACAAGCCTGAATTTCGAGCAGTGCTAGATTAACACAAAAAACATGTTCCGTAAATTATCCAAACATTAGTACATCCATCCAAATCTTATTATTCCAAACGTAACAATTTCTCCGCGACCGCGGAGAAATTGTTACGTTTTTATTTCTAAAACAAATTATCTTATATTAAAATATTTTTATCAAATAAGTACAAAAAAGTGATTTATTTAATCATTTTCTTTAGATAAATATCTACTGGCTCCTTCGTGGTTTGGGTAAGCTTTTTGGGAAGTTTATCCGGTGGGAACCATCTCATATCCTCGTGCTTATTCGGTTCCATATTTTTTGGTTCCTGGCCGTCTCGGATTTTTGCCAGGTGGTGGATCGCCACCCAATGCTGACCTTCAATTATATGGTCCGTGTATCCTAGACACTCTAAGATATCAATATCGACTCCAATTTCCTCACGAATCTCTCGCTTTAGCATCTCTTCAACTGTTTCACCAAATTCAACCGTGCCGCCGGGCTTCGTCCAAAAACCGGCATCGTTATTGCTTTTTGACGTTCGTTTTAATAATAGAATTTCGTTGTTGTCATTGACAATTAAGGCACCGCCACCAACTCCGATGAAGTCTTTCCCTGGTTTTATTTTTACTCCTTGACTTCTTTAATAACCGCAGATAAATCTTCTTGCCCTTTGTCGCCTTCGCCATATTTACGGACAGCGACTTTTTCAGCCTCGATTTCTTTGTCGCCGACAATAAGCATATATGGGATTTTTTGCATCTCGGCTTCGCGAATTTTTTTGCCGATCGATTCAGTACGATCATCAACCTTAACTCGAATTCCGGCTTCATTGAGCTCCTTTTCGATTTTTGCGGCGTAGTCCAAATGTTTATCGGAGATTGGCAACACAATAGCCTGGACAGGAGCGAGCCATGTCGGAAATGCGCCGGCAACATTCTCGATATATATACCAAGAAAACGCTCGATTGCCCCATAAATCACGCGATGGATCATTACAGGACGGACTTTTTCACCTTTTTCATCAATATAGGTCAAGTCGAATGTTTCCGGATTGGCAAAGTCAAGCTGTATTGTGCCGCACTGCCATGTGCGACCGATAGCATCCTTTAGATGAAAATCAAATTTCGGGCCATAGAATGCTCCATCACCTTCATTAACTTTATGTTCGATTTTGTTTTCAGCAAGAATTTCCTTCATTGTCGATTCTGCCTTTTCCCAAACCTCATCCGAACCGACTGACTTTTCCGGCCTTGTTGAAAGCTCAATATGATCAACTTTCATGCCAAATTTCTCATACATTTCAAAACATAAATCAAATACCTTTTTGATTTCTTCCTTTACCTGATCAGGCCGGCAATAGATGTGGGCATCATCTTGTGTAAACTGGCGAAGGCGCATAAGCCCATGGACTTCGCCCGAACCTTCGTAGCGGTGGACCAAGCCAATCTCCCCCATCTTTACCGGCAGATCTCGGTATGAATGAACCTTAGTCCTGTAAATCAGCATACCGCCGATGCAGTTCATTGGCTTTACAGCATAGGAATAATCTTTTTCATCGGGAGTTCTGGCTAAATACATTCTTTCGGCATAGTTTTTCATGTGTCCGCTCTGCTCCCAGACTTCTTTTAGCATCATGATTGGGGTATTTACCTCTTCGTATCTCTCACGGCGATGAACCTGCCGCCAATACTCGAGCATTTTTTGAAATACAATCCAGCCATTATCATGCCAAAAAACAAAGTTTGGTCCTTCCTTGTGAAACGAAAAGAGATCCAGCTCCGTGGCAAGTTTGCGGTGATCGCGCTTCTCAGCTTCCAGTATGATTTCTTCATACTTTTTAAGCTCAGACTCGTTTTCAAACGCAAGAGCATATATCCTCTGTAGCATTTTGTTTTTCTCACTACCTCGCCAATAAGCACCGGCAATTTTATCAAGCTTAAAACCAACATTTTTGAGATCAGAGGTTGTATCAACGTGAGGACCAGCACAAAGATCGACAAATTCTCCTGTTTTGTAAAGTGAAACTTTGTCATTGCCACTACTCTTCAAATCTTTAATCAACTCCAATTTGTAATTTTGTTTGTCAAATTTTTCAATTGCTTGGCTTATTTCCACTTCTGATTTTTCAAAGGCAAGATTCTTTTCAATAATCTCGCGCATTTTTTTCTCAAGTTTTGGCAAATCCTCCGGCACCAAAGCTCGGGGCAAGTCAAAATCATAATAAAAGCCATTTTCAATCGCCGGACCAATACCAAGTTTTGCATCAGGGAACATCTCAAGTACTGCCATCGCCAGTACATGGCTCAGCGAATGCCTCATGGTTTCAAGTTCAAATTTTTTTTCAGCCATATAAACTCCAATATTACTTGTTAATCATATTGTAACAAAAATCAAACGGTTTAACTTTTTATTTTATTAGACCCAATCTTTCAAATAATTCAATCGATGGTGGGGTTAGTTTAATTTTGTCTAGTTCCGAGATATCAGCCCATTGAAATATTTCAAGATCGTCGCCAATTTTTACCAAAATCTCACTCGCGTCTTCACTTGCCGATACCTTAAAAACATTGAAAGACATTGTGCACAAGACTTTTTCTCCGGTTGTTCGCAACGTTTTTTCCGACTCGCCAATTCCTTTGTCATCAATCAATTCAATGCTGTAATTCTTAATATTGATTCCTGTTTCCTCTGAAATTTCTCTCCGAAGTGCCGTCTCAAAATTTTCATCTTCATCCACGCCTCCTCCCGGAAGATGCCAAAAGTCCACGTAAACTCCGCCTCCGTGAGCGTGTTTTTTACCAAGAAATATTTTTTTATCTTTTGAAATAATCATTGCGGAGACTATTTCACGATGGATTGTGCGCATTGTATTGATATTAAACTAAATAAAAAGACCAATTATCTCGAGACCCCAAACTTTGGGGGGTTCCATCTCGATATGGTCTTTATTTGCCGATTCGTTTCGGCTTACGCTGTTTCTCGCCGGTTGGTGAATCCGGGTCACTAAAACAGATTAATTGACATTAGTTTAACACATTTAGATAAGAACGTAAATATCTTCAGATTATTTCGTTATTCCCGGCACCGGAAAAACTTTTGTCATTTCTGCGACTTCCTTTTTGATTTCGGCAAGCTTTGATTCATTATTCATATTTTCAGCAACTATATTGAATAATTCAGCGATTCGCTGCATCTCTCCTGCTCCCATGCCACGAGTTGTCAGAGCGGCGGTGCCAACACGGATTCCAGAAGTGACCTTTGGGGGATTTGGATCATTCGGGACGGCATTTTTGTTTACCGTAATGCCGGCTTTGTCGAGCGCGACTTCGAATTCCTTACCGGTGATTTTTTTGCTCTGTAAATCAACCAAAATTAAATGATTATCCGTACCACCTGTTACCAAATCAAAGTCTAAGCTCATCAGGGTTTTGGCAAAAGTCTGCATATTGTCGAGGACTTTACCAATATACTCTTTAAATTCAGGCTTCAATGCTTCACCAAAAGCAACTGCCTTAGCGGCGATAATATGCTCAAGCGGACCTCCTTGAATACCCGGGAAAATCGTTTTGTTGATTTTTTTTGAGAGCTCCTCGTTATTGGTCATGATAATTCCTGACCTAGGGCCTCGCAAAGTTTTGTGAGTTGTTGAGGTAACAATATCTGCAACTCCAACAGGGGATTCGTGGTAGCCCGTCGCAACGAGACCAGCGATATGGGCAATGTCTGCAAATAAAAGTGCACCGACTGAGTTTGCAATTTCGCGAAATTTTTTAAAATCCAGCTTTCGCGGGTATGCAGAGTATCCACACATGATCACTTGTGGCTTAGCTTCTTTTGCTAATTCAGCAATTTGATTATAATCAAGCACTCCTGTTTCTGGGTTCAGACCATAAGAATAGGATTCAAAAAACTTACCCGAAAATGAAACCTTTGATCCGTGGGTCAAGTGCCCGCCGGCATCAAGCGATTGGCCCATAATTTTATCACCCGGTTTCAAGGTGGCAAAATACGCCGCCATATTAGCGCTGGAACCAGAATGCGGTTGGACATTGGCAAATTTGCAGCCGAATAATTTTTTAAGCCGATCAATAGCCAGGTTTTCGGCTTGATCGATAAACTCACAGCCGCCGTAATACCGTGCGCCGGGATAACCTTCGGCATATTTATTGGTTAAAACCGAGCCTTGTGCTTCAAGCACTGCTTTTGATGGATAATTTTCAGACGCAATCATCTCAAGCCCTTCAGTCTGGCGCCTCTCTTCACAACGGATGATGTCATACATTTCTTTGTCGTTTTTTTCAAGCTCGGTCATTTTTCCTCCAATTCATGATATTCAATTAACTCTTTTTTAAATTCACTATAAAATCTTTTTAAGAACAAATTCCTGCGCCGTGCAATTTTCTTGGAATACGCAAAATGCAATTTATCCCATTTTATCATCGGATCTCTTCTGATTTGATCCAGCAGGCTATGATTCAGCCATATTTCTTCATCTTTTGGTACCGGTTTGTCAGTATATATTGGGAAACCTCTCTCGCCGAAGTAATATGCCAATCGCGCTATGCCGATTGCGCCAAGCATTTCAATTTTATCGGCATCTTGCAAAATCCTTACTTCATCTTTGTCTGATTTTTCAGCTTTATCTCCCTCATGATAGTTGTCGTGCAATTTAATAACTTCTAGAACAGCAGCAATTTTTTTCTTCGGGAAGCCAACTTCCGGCAGCCATTTTTCTGCTATTTCCATGCCATATTTGTAGTGGTGCCAATCGTCATCTTCATGATGCATAAAACCAATATCATGCATTAGGCATGCTGCTTCCAAAATTTCCGTATCACAAGGAACTTTTGCTGCAATTTTAAGCGCGTTATCCCGCACTCGAGTTAAATGGAAAAAATCATGACAGGCAGTATATCCTTCCAGATACTTCTTGATCTTTTTTTCCAAATCCTTTTGCCAGCTCATGTATTTCCTTGGAGTTACATGAATATTATAACCAGATCAGGCAATTTCTGCCACAGAAAATGAAAATATATGAGCTTTCTATGTAGTTATTAATCAGAAATTTACAGCTCTTTCAGCCGTTCTTCAAATTCTTCGTCCAATTGAGATTTCAAATCTTCATGAAATTTGTCGTCATAATCTTTAACTGTGTCTTTAACTCGCCCGCAGCTTTTTTCTTCGAGGCAAAAATGCGGAATTTGGCATTTGGTCACCATCAGTTTTGCAATATTAGGCAATTTTTTCCGTTCAAGAATTTTTTTAATTTTTTCCATTTCTTTAATAGCCATTGGGCGCAATTGCGCTTCAGCGGTCGTGCAGGTCCTCACCGGGTAATAACCAGCAATTAGATTATATAAATCGTATTGCTGCAAAATATCCACCCTAACTCCGCGCGGCATAATGAAAATAGCATCAGAGGGCTTAATTTTGTATTTCCCAATGAGTAAGAAATATGCATCGAGAGCATTAATGACAATATTCAAATATTCATAAAGCAGACTTTTCTGCTTTTTTATAGTAGGCGGAATAGTGAAAAAACGATCAATAATTTTAAGGTCAGCCTCCGCTAGTTTTTCTTTGGCAATTTTATTGCGGTATTTCTCAAAGATTGGCTGGCAGCGGTCAATAGCATAATACAGCGAGTCTGGCGTCATTGGTACTGTCCTATGGCGTTTTTTGTCTCCCCAAACCCGCCAGGAAACTGCTGATAGCACCTTGACCGTAAGAGCAGTATTGTAGTCACGGCAAAAGTCATGCCGTAGAGCTAATAACTTACGCCAATTTTTTTTGATCATCCTTTTATTTGGGACTAATTCCTTTTCTTTCTTTACGATTTCCTTGGCGCTCCTATCAAGGCCTGGTGTAATTGTTGCATCTAAGCTAATTACATCGGACAAGTCGTTGGAGATACCTTTAGCTTTAATTAGTTCGCGTGTAATGTTTATCTTTGCTGGATCCTTAAAGGGATTAGGATAAGGAAGAACATTTCGGCCTGCAAGATCTCTGGAAGCATATACTAAATCCACGCCATATTTTTTTAGCTCTTTTTCAATTTTTTGGATCATCATCTGGGCTTCTTCAGGCATCCAATCACCTTGCGATTCTGCTTCCTTCTTAAAAGCTATTACAGATTCAATCGGGTAAGCGATAATACCGGTACCATATATACCATAATGCAGTGTTTTTGATGCATCATCTTTGTTGATTCCACTTTTGAGCAATTTGTTTAGAAAATTGATATTATTATCTGAAATTTTTTTATAAATTGCTTTTGCTTCGGCATTATTGTTAATGGCAGTAGGGTATACTATGTCATCTACAGTGGTATCGGTGCGGCGTCCTGAAGCCATGAGCGCAGACGAGAAAACCATCCCGGTCATCAAAGAGTCAATAAATTTTGAAGCTTCATAGGTAAAACAGATCGCCGGTGTCGTGGCAATCGAGGCATGACCTCGAAGAGAGGACCGGCGAATAATGCCTTTGACTTTTTTGTCTAGGTCCTGGCCTTTTTCACAGACATCTTTGTAAAGATCTTTGACGGATTTGCCTTTAAATGTCATTAAAGCAGACAGAGAAACCAAATCTTGAGGCTTAAGATATCCTGTTTTATCTGCTAAAACCGGAATCACCCCCAAAAATGTGACTTTCATGTCTGATACTTTTCTTGCCATAAAACTCCTTGAAAAAGTTAATTAGTATATATTAAATTTCAAAATCGTAACTCTTCTTTGATAAGTTCAACTTCGGGTGTCATATCAAAATACTCGCTGTTTATCTTGATTTTGCCTCGAAATTTTTCGCAAATTATTCCCCTTTTATTGGCCAAGCGTCTTGCTTCCGGCTCAGATTCTTTCTTGGATCCGTCACTGCCTTCCTTGACTCTTAAATATTCGTCTAAATAAATAATCTTTTTGATTCCAAGATTGTTCAGTGCCTTTAAGCAGTCATAGCATGGAAAGAGGGTAATATATAAGGTTGAGCCTTTCAGGCGCTCAGTGTTGCCGGAATTAATAATCGCATTTATCTCGCTATGTGCCCCACGGCAACGCTGAATTTCATTCGTGTCCGGATCTCCATGCACCTTTGCGCAACCTTCATCAATACAATGAATATCGCCGGCGGTCGGCCCATTATAACCCAAAGAAATTACCCTGTGGTTTTCATCCACAAAAACGGAACCGACTTTGTGAAAAATACAAGCGGTTCTTTCCGCAGCAGCAACGGCAATGGTCATAAAAAACTCATCCCAAGAAAGCCTATGGTTTCTTTGATATTTCTTATCTTTTGCCATTTGTCCTCCGGTTATTACACTTGGATTTCTTTACCCTTGCTGGTTACCCTTCCACCTTTCCATTGTCCCCGATATGCATTTGATTTCCCCGATATCTCAAAAAACATTATATGAACGATTCTGGCACCTAGTTCAATTTCAAATTCGCATGGACCAGAATTATAAAACAGAAATGAAAGTTCCCCGCAATATCCTGGATCGATTTTTCCACCGGACATAATAATTCCTGATCGAAACAGGGTGCTCCTAAGCCACATCGCAGCAGTCAAATTCAGTGGCATATTTACCTTTTCGTTAGTTGTCACCAAGTAGCAATCGCCCGGTTTGAAAATAACTGATTGTTTTTTTTCTGGTATATATTCATATAACAATTTTGAGTCAGTCGAGTCGCGTTCGGTAAGCCCCATAAATCCCCTGCCGCTTATTTCATGCACTTTTCCAAGACACAGGTCAAAACCACAGCCCTCTGGATTTGTAAGCTCTCTTTCACACAGGTTTTCAACTAATTTTTGTTTTTTGACAAGATCCAAGAGTTTGTCCACGCCGAGTACCATCTTCCCTCCAAATTTATTGATATATACCAGAAACTTTTTGATAAAAAATGCGCCGGATAATTAGCGCAAATTGTAGTTTATTTCTGTTTTTTAAAGTATAGCAATACATAAATATTTTGGCGCAAGAATCGATTTGAAGATACAAAAATTATAATCACAAATTGGCAAATTACTATTTTTTATTTCCAGCATTGGATATTTATACCTAAGGCATAAAGTAAAAAAATGTTTTAGACTTGAGAAAACGCATAAGTTTTGCTATCATCATAATGTTTTTGGGCGGTTAGTCCCGATGCGGTAACCCGATCGGGATCCCGAAAGCTTCGCTCTTCGGGACTCTTTACAATGAAACCAAGCGTATATATTTTAAAACTCGATGACGGAAGTTATTATATTGGATCAACTCGCGACTTAAAGAGACGCATTGCTGAACACCGGAAAGGTTTAAAAGCCAGTACAAGATTTTCTAAGAATCCCCAGATCGTATTCTTCCAGAATTTTGAAACTTATCATCAAGCTCGAATTATCGAGATAAAATTAAAATCCTATAAAAGTCGCAAAGTGATCGAAAAAATTATTAAGGAAGGAAAAATTAACAAATTATAATAATGGGCCCGTAGCTCAGTTGGTTAGAGCGCATCGTTGACATCGATGAGGTCTGCAGTTCGAGTCTGCACGGGCCCACCAAAAAAATCCCTACTTTGTTAGGAATTTTTTTGTTATCTAACTTATTAATTTGTTACTTTTTGGCTTTTTTCTTGACCGCAATTTTGGCAGCTTGTTTCGGTGCGACTTTCGGTACAGTAATAGTCAAAATTCCGTTGTCCATCTCAGCTTCGGCCTTTTCTGATTTAACTTCGGATGGCAGTGTGAAGCTTCTAGTAAATGATCCAGTATACATTTCTTTGTGATAAAATCCCTCGTCTTTTTCTTCCTTTTCCTCTTTTTTCTCACCAGAAATTGTCATTATGTTATCGGCAACTTCAACAGTGACATCTTCCTCGGCAACTCCCGGAAGTTCGGCTTTGACTATGACAGCGTCTTTGGTTTCTTTTACATTGATTTTCGGCATTCCGCCAGCCTTGGCTGGGGTGACAACGCTTTCCTCAAAAAGACGATCCATTGCATCACGGAGAGTAACCATTTCTCCGAAAGGGCGCCACGGCCCAATTTCTCTTGGCATAGAATTCTCCTTTACCCCGAGCCTGTCGAGGGGTTTACCCACCTCATCGAGCCTGTCGAGGGGTTTACCCACCTCATCGAGCCTGTCGAGGGGTTTACCCACCTCATCGAGCCTGCCGAGGAGTCTCTCGTCCTCAATTTGTCCGAGTTGCCCAGCAGTTGCGGGGTTATGATTAATAATTTTTATTGGTGAATTATTTTCAAACATTTGATTAATTTCTTTTTCAAAATCAAATATTTCCTCAAATGCAGAATTGAAAAAATTGCACATCGATACAACAAGGGGTAGTGATGGCATATATTTCCCCTGCTCAAGAGCGATCACAGACTGCCGGGAAATACCCAGAGCTTCGGCCAGTTCCTCTTGTGAAAGATCGTGTTGGCGACGAAGTTCGCGCAATCTGTTTTGAATGTTTGGTTCTTCTTTCATAATTTTTTACTCATCAGTGATGGAATTCTGTGAAAGATCCTTGTGGTTAAATTTCATTGATGTAAAGTTTACTTTACATCATGATCTTTGTCAAGGTGCCTTAAATGAAATCAAAAGCTAAATCAAGAATTAAAACCGCAAAAAAATCAATAAATTTCAAATTACATTTATTAATTTTAATTATAGTTATAGGTTATCTTTCCCATAGAGAAATATCTTTGTTTTTTTGCCCAAATTGAAGGTTTTAGCTGATTTTATGAATATGTGCTCGGTGAATGTAAAAGACAGCGAAACGACCCTGGCATCCTCTTTGATTGCTGCAAAAAACCATGGCTCGATAGCAGTAAGAACCTTATTGAGCAAATATAGATATACTACATTAGCATGGCCTAAATGTTTTTTTGCTTTTTTAAAATCACCAAAAATTATTTTGATGTTTTTGCTCTCTCCGGCAAGAAATACGTTCCATCTTGATTTTAAAAAGCAGTAAGGCGAAATTTCTACCCCCACTCCTTTGGCTCCAAATATTCTGGCAGCAATTATTAAGCTCCTTGCGTTGCCACAACCGAGATCAACAACCAATTCGCCGCTTTTTAACTTGGCCAATTTGAATGCATCGATTATAGCTTGATCAGAAGCATATACCGTAGGCGCACTAAAAATCGCTGCAAACAAAAGCGATCCCTGCCAAAAGCAAAGTACAAAAGAAATAACTAAAAATATTATCAAAAATGCTGTCTGCATATTTACATGCGAATTATACCCGATCCAATGTGACGAGCTCAAGCTTTGGGTGATAATCTCAAGATAATTTGAGGTTAAGCTCGGCCTATATCCTGATATATAGTATGCGTACTCACAAAATGATAAGATTCAAATATGAAACATAGAATTCAAAAAGCCACAATCGAAGATTTGCCCGAGGTCCAGCGATTGCGAAAGAAATTATTCGAATATGAAAAAGATCAGTTTGATAATCGACTTAATACCAAATGGTCTTACGAAGAAAAAGGTATCGAAAAATTAACTGAACGGATTAAATCGCCAGATGATATTGTCCTTTTAGTCGAAAAAGAATCTAAAAACATAGGGATTTTGATTGGGTCTACCTGGGCCGACCCAACAATTAAGGATCATAAATTAGTTGCCGAATTATCTTCTCTCTATATTGATGAAGGTTTTCGAGGCGAAGGCATCGGATCGGAATTGATCGAAAAATGCATAGCATGGGCCAAAGAAAAAGGGGCCGAGAGACTTACTCTAAATGTTGCGGCTGTTAATGATGCAGCACTTAGTCTTTACAAAAAATACGGATTTAATGATTATTATATGAAACTGAAAAAGGATTTATGATGGATATTTCCGAAATCTCAAAAAGAGCACTTGAAATAAGGTCAAAATACGCAGAATTGGAAATGAAAAAATTTGGACACGAGTGGTCTAATAAAGAAATATTTAAAGGGTTCAAAAAAGATGTTTCTGATTTAGAATCACTGATCGCTGACGATCAAATAAGACCATCAGAGTTTGCCCACGAACTATCAGATTGCCTCTGGTCAATACTGGTCATGGCCAATAAATATGAAATAGATATTGAAAAATCTTTCCTTGAAACAATGAATGATTTAGAACAAAAAATAAAACAGGAACTTGATCAATAATGGCAGTATTAATCAATTTTAAAATTTGTGACAATGCGGAAGAATGTGCCGGCATAGAAACCTGCCCGAGTGGCGCACTTTCTTGGGATGATGAAAATAAGACGATCAAGATTGATAATGAGAAATGTACTAGCTGCGGCGCTTGCGAGAAAGCTTGTGGTGTTGAGGCAATCAAGGTTGCGAGAACTGATGCTGAATATGCGCAGATCACGAAAGAATTCGACGAGGATCCGCGTACCGTCAACGATCTCATGGTCGACCGCTATGGCGCACAAATAATTTTGCCATTTAATTTAATAGATGATGAAAGATTCGAAATTGACATTCTAAAAAGTGAAAAACTTGCGGTAGTTGAATTATTTAAAAACGACACGATCGAATGCATGATCAAGTCGATTCCAATCAAAGAGTTATTAGCCGGTTATGATTACAAATACCGCAAACTCGAAGTCAAAAACGAAGAAATTATGAAAAAGTATGATATTTCGCAACTTCCGGCACTGCTCTTTTTCAGAAATGGCAAACTAATTGGCAAGGTTGAAGAATATTTCACCACCGACCAAAAATCAGAAATTATCGCAAAAATTAAAGAAATTATGAACTAATGGCTAAAAATATCAAAAAAGTGAACAACGTGTCATTGATAGTTTTTTATGACCCCAAAGGCAAAATTATGCTTCAGGATAGAAGGGGGCATAGCAAGGTCGGAGAGGAATGGGGATTTTTCGGCGGACATATTGAAGAGGGCGAAACTCCCGAACAAACCCTAATCCGAGAAATTCAGGAAGAACTGGATATAGCCATTTCTGACTATAAATATATTGGAGAAGCAAATACACTAATCAACAATGTGGCGGTCAATCGCCACGTTTACATTGCTCCTATCGGCGAAAAAGAACCAGAAATTAATCTGAAAGAAGGTCATGGTTGTAAATTTTTCACTATAAATAGCGCGAAAAATCTTAAAATGGTTCCCGGAGACGAAAAGGCAGTGGAATTAGTCGGTGAATCTTTGGAAAAATTAATGCCTGACTTATTAGAAAAATCTATTGAGTTTGTTGATAAATCGTTTGGCAAGAAATCGCCACATTTCGAGCGGGCGCTGTATTGGGTCAAAATTCTTAAACCCGACGCGGATGAAGCTTTACAAATCGCCGCATACTGTCACGATATCGATCGATCAACTTGGATGAATTCGAAAGATCGCCCTGCTATCAGCAAGAAGCTGATGCTTCAAGATCTCGAAGCGATCCGAGAGCACGAGGAACATGGCGCAGAAATGATGTACGATTTCTTGGTCGCAAACGGAGCCGATGAATCTCTGGCAGAAAAAGTTCGCCACCTGATTTCTCGTCATGAAGAAGGCGACGATGACGAACAAAATGTTTTGAAAGATGCGGACTCTATAAGCTATTTTGAAACGAACGCGGAAAGACACATCGCAGAACTGGGCACATTCACATTTCACGAACTCAAATCAAAAACCGACTACATGTTCAATCGCATTACCTCTCCCGAAGCCAAGAAACTTGCCGAGCCGAATTACAAGTCTGCAATTGAAAAATTAGAGAAAGCTGCCAAATAACAATGCAAATATTTTTTACCTTGCTGATAAAAATATCGCCTTTGTATGGGCTCATTGCCTTGTCTTATATTGTCGGCAAATTTTTTACCATCGATAGAAAAATTATTGCGAAATTTCTGATATATATTGTGATACCCCTTGTTGTCTTCAATGGCGTTATCTCTGCTAAACTTACGGCTGGTAATATTGCACTGCCAATAACTTTTTTTGTAGTTGCGACTTTAATAAGCTTCTTTGCCGCATGGCTTGGAAGAAGATTCTGGCATGACAGCACAAAAAATCTGCTCGCCTTTGCCTCCGGTTCCGGCAACACGGGCTACTTCGGAATTCCGGTCGCAGTTGCAATTTTTAGTAACGACATGTTTAGCCTGGCTGTTCTTTCAACTTTGGGAATCATCCTGTTTGAGAATACTTTTGGTTTTTATCATGTTTCCAGAGGGCATTATTCGGTACGTGATAGTTTAAATAAAATTTTGAAATTACCATCTATCTGGACATTCATAATCGGTTTGATCCTAAATATATTCGGAATACATTTTACAAACAGCCATTTTACTACTTATTCGAATGTAGTGAAAGATATTTACGTGTTTTTTGGCATGTCCATGATCGGCCTAAGTTTAGCCGCTATCAAAACATACCAATTCGATTTTAAGTTTCTAATATTCTCCCATCTGAACAAGTTCATATTGTGGCCCATTCTTATTGGCCTGATTATTTTATTTGACAAATTGGCGTTGCATATATTTAGCGCTGATAACTATAGGATTTTGCTTTTGATGTCTATTGTCCCACTCGCTGCCAATACCGTGGTATATGCGACTGAGCTGCGTGCCCATCCGGAAAAAGCAGCGACAGCAGTTTTTATAAGCACAGTTATTGCACTATTTTATATCCCGCTAATGGTTGGCATATTTATTAAGTAAGAATTAAATAATATGAAAAATCTTATTTCTATTTCAACCGGGCTAGTTTATAAATTTACAGACAAACGCAATGAAATGATTCGCATGCTCCGCGAGTTTTCTCCTGATGGAATCGAACTCTCTTTTGCCGATTCTACATACCTCTTCGACTTTAAAATCTCTGAGGAGAATGTTGATTATTTACGATCTTTACCCTATACAACTATCCATGCACCCTGGATCGATATTCGGTATGCCAATAACGATAAAAGTAAAAAGGTCCTCGACCTTATAGAAAAATTGTACAGAAAAACCGGCGCCAAAAACGTGACTATCGAACCGAGAGAAATTGATGATTATAGCATACTCGGTTCTTATGATTTTCAGATCTCGATAGAGAACGCCGATATCCGCAAGCCTTTCTGTGCTGCCGAGGAATTGTTGTCTATACTGAATAAAAATCCAAAGCTAAAATTGACGCTCGATATTGCCCATTCGATGACAGCGAATCCAGATCTATTTGATCAATTGCTTTCAACCGGAAAAATCTCCCAAATTCATGCAGCTTATTTTGACATATCTCTCTCTGATCACTTTTTCTTCCACAAATACGCTACGCCGGAGTTGATTGCACAGATTAAGAAAATCCCGGAGAATATTCCGCTTGTTCTCGAAGCCGTCGCCGGCAAACGCGAAGAAATCTCCTCAGTAAGAGATGAAATCAAGTTTTTGCGATCTCTATAAAAACGCCTTTTGATATTATTCTTTTACGAAGTTGTCGGTTTTTGTGCTGGTTTTTGTTATTCAAATTTTCCCTAGATGATTGACATCCAATCACCTTTTTTGTATATTGTCGGGGTCCGACAACCCTAACACCACAAGGAGAAACGCAATGTCTAGACCCGAGCCGGATATGCGGTTTCACTCGATCGGACACGTCCCGGTCGATGTCCTCCGATACGCAGGGATCAAGGTCCTGCTCTTTGATGTCGACAATACCTGCGCGCTCCGCAAGTTTGGTTGCCTGACCAACGAGGCGATCGACTTGATCATGAAGGCAAAGGCAGCTGGAATGACCGTCGTCCTCGTGTCGAACGTCGTCTCCAGCAAGCGCCGGATCGAGCGCGTACGAAAGATGGCGTACGACAACGATGTGGCCTTCGTCTGTGCTACATTTCCGCGACTCAAGCCGCACCCCGCCCCGTACCAGGAAGCCATGAGCCTTGCTGACGCCAAGCCGAATGAGGCTTGCATGATCGGTGACCAGCTCTTCACCGACGTGAAAGGCGCAAAGCGTCTCGGCATGATGGCAATTCTGGTAGATCCACTCGGCAGTGACCACCTTGTCACCACACCGAGGCGCCTGCTCCAGAACTTGGCCCTCCGCAAGGTGGCCTACACCTGAAGCAGCAACCCATCGCAGTTCCGTGACCTCTCCCCCGTGGGAGAGGTTTTCGGTTTAGATAATGAAATTAGCTAATTCGGCGAAATTAAACCACCATTTATGTTCGGCAAATGTTCGGTTATCCACAGTTACATTTTTGACATTCCATAATACAATAGATCTAGAAATAAAATAGAAAACACAGGGAGGTGTTGTGTTGACGAAAAGGCAGCAAGAAATTCTGGACTATATAAAAAAATATCAGGCTAAACATAAATTTTCTCCCTCTCTTGATGAAATTCGACAAAAGTTTGGGTTTGCCTCCGTTTCGACGGCACACTTCCACGTGTCAAAGCTTCAGGAAATGGGATATTTGGAAAAAGGAAACCATCAGGCTCGCTCGATTGACGCAACAAACCAAGAAGAATTGATGCGCATTCAGATAGTTGGCACTATTGCTGCCGGATTTTCTATTGAAGCAATAAAATTATCAGATCGCGACATTGCAGTCTCGACCAAAGAATTGGACCCTAAACAAAAATATTACGCCCTCAAAGTGAGGGGTGACAACATGACCGACGAAGGAATTTTCGATGGTGACATTGTTGTTTTAAGAAATCAAAGTACAGCAAAAGAAGGAGAAACAGTCGTTGCAATTATCGATGGCAATAAAGCCATTCTGAAAAAATTTTTTAAGGAAAAAAATAGAATTAGATTGCAATCAGCAAACCAATCAATGCTGCCGATCTTCCGAAAAGACGCCGAAATAAAAGGTGTGGTTGTTAAGATCATAAGAAATCTGGAAAATAATTCCGAAAACACATTAGCAGACAGAAAAAAAGAATATTTACTTAAAATCAAAAGTAAAAACCCAAACAGCCAAAATAAGTACAAAAGAGTGGCTCTTTCCCCGATTAGATATGCCGGTGGCAAGAGCCTGGCAGTAGGCCATGTCATAGAACTGCTTCCTGATAATATCACCCGGCTTGTTTCTCCGTTTTTTGGCGGTGGCTCTATAGAAATTGCAGCAAGCAAACACTTGGGACTCGAAGTCATTGGATATGATATTTTCGACATTTTGTGCAATTATTGGAATTTTCAAATTAAAAATCCTGAGCTTTTATATACGAGTCTCAAAAAACTCAAGCCAGATAAGGCGACATTTGAAAAAATTAGATTTATTCTAAATGATGTTTGGAAGAAGAAAACTAAGCTAGATCCTCTTACCATGGCTGTTTACTATGTTTACAACTTCAACCTATCTTACGGCCCCGGATTTATGGGATGGGCTTCAGATATTTATCTGGATGAATCTAGATATGAAAGAATGCTCGCACGAATACGAGATTTCGATCCACAAAACCTCAGAGTAGAGTGCGCCGATTTCAGGGACGTTATGAAAAAACATGTGAGTGATTTTTTATATTGCGATCCCCCATACTATATCGGGGCAGATTCAAAAATGTTCAAAGGTATATACCCCATGAGAAATATCCCGGTCCATCACAACGGATTTCCACATGAAGAGCTCCGAGATCTCTTGAAAAAACACAAGGGTGGGTTTGTCTTATCCTACAATAATTGCCCGACTATCCGAGAGTACTATAAAGATTTTCAACAATTATTTCCCACCTGGCAGTACACGATGGGCCAGGGCGAAACGAGGATTGGAACAAATAGAATCAAACATGGCGACAATCACATTAAAGAATCGCACGAACTCTTGATTTATTCGCCGCCAAAAATATAGCTACTTTTTCTTAAGCCTATTTTGATGATAAAGGTTGTGCTGCTTGGCAAGATCTTCCGGATAAGGCTTATTGTTCTCTTGAAAATTCCATTCAGGATAGCATGCCTTTCTTGAGTAATAATCCGACTTGCAAAGGTCTTCCATCTCTTTAAAACTAGCAATTTCCCTTTGTTCCGAGTCAAAAAGCCCATTCACTGATGCCATAGCTTTTGGTGACGTGATCATAAAAAGCTCAACTTTTGAACCCAATTTCAATGCCCGCTCAATTAGAAGATGAATGACAAAACGTGGAACACCCGGGCTTCCGGTCATCGCGCCTGTATAGAAACTCATTGTTGCTTTTATTCCGCCCTTGCCGGCTGATCCGCCAATTTTTTTGATGATACCATCTTGGGTAATGATATATATTCGTGCCCGATCGTCCACAAGAGTGCTATTTTCAATTTCTTTAGAATATTTGAGCTCGATTTTATTTCGATGATTTGCCTTGAGGACAAAATCACCGATTTTTATTGCTGTCTTCACATCACTGATATGCATTTTGAATCTCCCATTTGATAAATATCAAGGCTACACTACTCCCGTAGAGGTAAAAAGGCAAATTCGCCGAGAACAAAGTCTAAATTTTGTTGACGGAAGGCTACTAAAACGCTATTATCTCGTTGCGTACCATCCTATATACTACGAGGTGAGGCTCATGCCTCGACGGAACCACCAAAAACACGGGGCAGGCAGGAGCCGAACTGGCTCGGCGTTCTTCAAGAAGCTGGGGGGAGGTGATGTCGTATACGACCTTCCGGCCGATAACTCGCTGGATGATGGCTGGATTGGGGAAGCTCCGGGTCGCTACTTCGGTTTGCCCGGCTTCGTTCCGGTTACTGCCGAAGAGCCGGAGCCAAAGCCAGAGCCAGATCTGCCTCACGGCGTCGGATTCACAGAGCCGATCGAGGGCGCCGCTGGCGTGGTGCAGTTCTACCACCACGAAAGAGGATTTGGCTGGATCAAGCTCGACCACGACAGAAGAACCGTTTTCGCGCATGTCAGTGGGCTTGTGCACAGCAACGGGGAAAAGCCCTTCCTCTGGAAAGGCATGGAGGTCACCTTCGACGTCACCTTCGAGGCACGATTCGATCGGTGGCAAGCCGTGCATGTTCGCCTCACAAACAGCCAGAGCTTCACGGAGTGGGGTAGTAAGCGCGGCATCTACTTCGAGACCGAGGAGGACTTCCTCGGGCACCGGCAGATATATCTGCGCGATCGCAGATCCCATAGGGAGCGCGTGCGGGTTTGCCCGTAGTCTCGCAACAAGACACATATAGTCGTACATGCGCCTCGCCGGCTCCCGGCGAGGCGCATTCGTTATATACATTTATATCATTGACATTTGATCGTAATTTCTATATAATTGAATTCAAATCCTCTTGATTTTGTAAATATTTCGCCCTGGGCAAACATGGGGGTGTATTAGTTTCGACAGAAGGACCTTAAAAACATATCTGCAAGTAAGTGGGTAAGCCGCTTTATAAGCGTTTACAAATTTAAGTGCAAAAACACTTTCAGAGAGAGTAAAGACTGCTTTCGCAGGATTTGCTTTTTCGCCAGTTGCTGCTTAATTAATTAGTAGCAACCATCCGCCCTTCCGCTTTTCGACGGGAGAGATCGGGTGTTATATTTCGAAATGCTGATTTTCCGGTTCTTGCGCGGAAAATAGTAAGCCAAACAGCGAGATAAGATAATAGTTTTCTGCCTTGGTTGAGCTATTATTCGAACAAATCACCAAGGCAAAACTTGTAGACGATATGTTTGAAGCCTTTTGGACAGGGGTGCAACTCCCCTCACCTCCACCA